>CAYYEN010000265.1:0-4717 GCA_964470795.1 uncultured Spirochaetaceae bacterium
CTCTTGACAAAAGACCTTATCCATGGTATAATTAAAGAGTAGTAAAAAACAAATATTAAATAAAAAAGGAGTTTTAAAAATGGGAAAAATAATAATAAATGAAATGACATATCAGGAAATGATATATCAGGAAATGATAGTAGATAACACTTTAGAAATAGGAGATAATATGAAGGTATCTCTAAAAAATAGAGATAATTTAACAGTAATGGCAGGAAACTACAATGATATTACAGTTGGTGAGAACTGTAATATTATCTGTGGTAAAGAAAACAAAGTGGAGTGTGGAAAAAATTGTATGATATATAGCGGCGATAAGAATAAAATAACAATTAAATCCAATAGTAAAGCTTTTATTGGAGAAGATTGTGAAATTAAATTAAAAGGGAAAAAGATACTTTTGGAGATTAATGGAAAAAATGCGGAGATATATAATAAATCAAAAAATAGTGGAATTATAACATATAATGAAAAAGGGAAAATGAAGTTATATAAAACCAAAAAGTTAAAAAAAGGAGTAGTAACAGTTGAAAATGGAGAATTTTCTCTTGATTATGATAATAGATATATTACAATAGGAAAGTAAAATTAAAGGTTCTGCTATAGTAAAATATGGTAGTTCCTTTTTGTGGGTACTGCGGTCATATATTCAGTAAGGAAAAACTTTCCTTTTATTACAATATTCAGCGGCCGCACTCACAAAATAATCTAAGAAATAAAAATAAAAAAGTTTTCAAAAACTATTGACAAACTTCTTTATCTATGGTATAATTAAAGAGTAGTAAAAAACAAATAAAATTTAAAGGAGAAAAATAATATGCCAATAATAAAACTTTTTGAAGAATTAAAACAAGGAGGTCTTGAAGAAGCGGAGTATATAAAAAATGATAAAGCAATTGATTTATCTAAATGTAAAAGAAGAGATTTATATTTAGAAGATCTAGACAAGTACGATATAAAAGAAATTAACTTTATAATTGGAGATAATTTTGATTTTGAATGTACAGAATGTGATAAAATCTTTATTAATGCTGGCAATAATTGTATAGTAAACATACAAGAAGGTAAAGCTTCTGTTGCTGCTGGAAATAATTGTACAATCACTTTGGCTTCTGGTAAGTTTTTAATGGTGGGAAATAATAATAATTTAGAATGTTGTAATATTGACGAAATAAAATTTGGAAATAACAACAAAATAAAAGTTGATGAATTAATTATCAATGCTAAAGGAGGAAGCAATAATGATATTATAATTGAAGATGTTATGGAGGTTATTAATTATACTGATACGAATATAGAAGTAAAAGAAAATAATAAAATGAAAATAGGTAAGATGGAAATAACAACAAAATAAAACAAAACCTACCATAGTAAAATATGGTAGGATTTTTGTGGTAATTGTGGTCATATAGATATGGAAGGAAAAATTACCCAAAGATTACAATATAGGGCGGCCGCAATATGGTAACCTAAGGAAATAAAAAAGTTTTCAAAAACTCTTGACAAAACCTATTTTCTATGGTATAATTAAATAAAAAGGAGTTGAAAAAATGAAAAAAAGAATATTTAGAATACTAAAAATAGCAATAATTGCCTTATTTACAATTAGTGGTATTTACTATAAATCACCATTATTTGCTAGTTGTGCTTTTGTATTTTTACTAGTATCTACCATAGATGCCCTAAATAAAAAATAAAAAAATGGTTATGAATTAATTAAAATTCATAACCATTTTTAGTATTATAAAGATATTCATTATTAAAAACACTAAAGATACTTTTATTTCCTTTTCTTTATACATTGATACCATAGATGTATAAATAAACAAGATTGGAGATAATTGACTATTTAATAATACACCAAGTGCCGCCGCAACTAAGAAATAAAAATTGTATTTTTTTAATATAATAATTATTCTATTCATTTTTCTCAACTCCTTTATATTAATTATACCATAATTTTATTAGTTTGTCAAGTAAAAATAAAATAAAAACTTTCTAAAAAACACTTGACAAAAGACTTTAAGTGTGTTATAATTAAAGAGTAGTAAAAACAAACATTAAATAAAAGGAGTTTTAGAAATGGATATTAAAAGAGCAATAAGAATAATTAAAAGCAATTGTGGAATAAGTTCAACACCTCCAATAAAAGGAGAGTGTAGTGAAAAATGTGAGTTTTACCAAAATTGTCTAAATGTAAAGTGCCCATGTGGTTGGACAATTCCAAAGAGTGGGAAAAAAGTAGCAGTTGAGGCAATCACTTCAATTCACAATTATTGTCAAACCACTTCAACTTGTGAAGACTGTGATTTTTACAAATTTTGTAATGAAAAAACTCTTCCGTCTTTTTGGGAAATAGAGGATGAGGAAATAGTGGAATAAACCAAAAACTACCATGGGAAACTATGGTAGTTCCTTTTTTATGTAACTACGGTCATACATTAGGTACGGAAAAATTACCCAAAGATTACAATATAAGGCGGCCGCATCTATATTAAACTTTTTTTAATTTTTTATAAAAAACTATTGACAAACAATAAAATATGTGTTATAATTAAAGAGTAGTAAAAACACAGAATAAATTAAATCAAAAAGGAGTTTTTAAAATGAATGAATTTATAATTACAGTTAAAGAAGAGGTAACCAAAGAACGATATGCAACAAAGGAGGAAATACTTCTATGTAAAAAAAGTATTTTAAGGAATAAAATTGATAAGATGATAATGGAATCCGAAATTGAAGACTTAGGCGATAAACTCCAAAAATTGTTAATGGAAGAAGTGTCCGAAGAAGAAATTTGTGAAAAAATGAAAAAAATGGTATTTAACGCAATTGATTTTGATTTTTACGTTAAAGAAGAAGTAAGTTCTGAGGTCATAGAAGTGAGCGTGACTACAGGAGAAGATATGTGGGATTAATTACCCCATAATTATAGAAAGGAGTGGGATTAATTTCCATTCCTTTTTTGTCCTTTTATGGTCATGCTTCGCTAAGGAAAATTTTCCCAACAAAAAAAGTAAAAAAAGGAACTACCATGTTTTACCATGATAGTCCAAATTAAGTAAAATTTTATTCCTCTATACGGAATCCTACATCTTCGAGGACTTCGTCCAAAATTTCCGCTCCTTCTCTTAGAGATATATCCTTATAAAAAAGATATTCCATTATTTGCATAATTTCATCTTCTGTAAATTCATTCATTATATCTTTTGAAATTTTTTCTATTCTCTCTAAATTTGCTTTACCTTCTGTTTCTTGCAAAGAATGATATATTCTATCTTTTATTATCTGTTCTTTTGCCGCCCCTATTTCCTTTTTAGTAAATACTTTTTTTCTGGTAATTACCTCAGTGTACTCTACAATGTATTTTTTTTCATTTTCCATTTTCAAAACTCCTTTAAAATTTTATTTGTTTTTACTACTCTTTAATTATACCATAGTTCTAATGGTTTGTCAAGTCTTTTTTAAAACTTTTTTTATTTTCAGTTTTCAAAACTCCTCTTTAATATTTATTTGTGTTTTACTACTCTTTAATTATACCATAGATCTAATAGTTTGTCAAGTCTTTTTTTAAAACTTTTTTATTTCCTTTATTTTCCTTTGGTTGTACTATGACCGTAGTAACCATGAAAATCCATTTCCAAAAAATACCAATAAAAATGGAAAAAAAGGGATTTCTCCCTTTTCCATTTTATCTCAATCCTTCCTTTTTCACTATCTCTTTACCAATTACTGTCTTTTCCAATCTCTTCCTTCTTTTTGATTGGGCTTTCCAGTAACTGACAAGGTTTCTAAATTCTTGTTTTGTAATTTCTGTTGTTACGTTCCCTTTAGTATATTTTACCATTTTATATCACTCCCTTTTCTATGGCAAAATCTTTTAAGATTTTCCAAATTGGACTTTTCAACTTTTCACGGTATTTTTTGCCGCTTTTCATAGCGACCCTCAATATGTCATATTCTACCATAACATCCGATAATCCAGTATGTTCTTCTACAAAATTTATATTATTTGTAAGATATCGGTATATTACCTCTACTTTATATTGGAAATTTCCTTTATCTGTTAAAAACTTGTTTTCCTTACAAAATTTTAAATATTTTTGAGTTAATAATCTAGTTTGTGTGATTGCTTCTAAGATATCCATGAATTCAACTTTTTTACATAAAAAACCATACTCTTCATTAGACAAGAGTCTTGATAAAGACCCCTTGTCAAACTTGACATTGGCCGCCCAAATTTCTCCAATATCAAAGTCTTCTATATCTTGGAAAAAGATTTTAATAAATTGTTCTCTTGTAACCTTTTTCCACTTAATTTGATTTTTATCAAGTAGGATAGCCTCATGATTTACGCTAGTCATTAATTTACAAATTTCTATTTTTTTTGAATGTTCTGCATTTATTGGCATAAATTCCAATAAAGCAAAACTCCTTCTCCTTTTTACATTTCCCTCCTTATCGCCTATGATATAGCCGATATCATATGGCTGACACGTCGCTTGACCTTCAACATCAAGTACCATGAATTTTTTTCTCTTGTCTTGCATATTAAACCAACTTTCTGCAACTTTTAAAGTTGCCAAATTTATTAAGTAATCTATTGACTACTATTCTATTATATCATATATAAATAGGTTTGTCAATATAAAATTGAAAAAAAGTTTTTTAATTTATTTATAAAAAACTATTGACTTTTATATTACAATATGATATA
>CAYYEN010000265.1:4817-4958 GCA_964470795.1 uncultured Spirochaetaceae bacterium
ATAAAAGAGTAGTAAAACACCACTCACAAAAATCATAAAAAAAAGTTTTAAAAAAAGTTTTAAAAAAGACTTGACAAACTTCTTTAAATATGATATAATAAAAGAGTAGTAAAACACCACTCACAAAAATCATAAAAAAAA
>CAYYEN010000266.1:0-1551 GCA_964470795.1 uncultured Spirochaetaceae bacterium
TCTAGCAACGCTGGCAATAGAAACACCTGCAAAAAGCAATATAGAGGCATGAGTGTGTCTCAATCCATGTATCGATATCACTGGTATTTTGGCATTCCTACAGTGGCGAGCTAGAATGTCATTAATCGTTGCATTGTAGGTGTTTTCCTTTTGAATAAAAATAGGCTTTTGTTCTGGATAGTCTTTCAATAACGCTGAGAATTGCATTATCAGCTGCCAGTCAATCTTAATCTTTCGACAAGAAGACTTATTCTTAGTGGGTTGAAAGCCTGTAGAGGTTTTATAATCCCAAGTCTTATTGATGTTCAACGATTGATGTACGAAATCAAAATCAGAGACAGTAAGTCCTAAAGCTTCAGAAAATCTTATTCCTGTTTTTGCTATTAAAAGAATCAACCAATCCCAATTGATAGTTGGTGTTAAATTTAAATCCATTAAGAGCATATGTAGTTGATATTGGTTAAGATACTTAGGCTTTTTTTCTCTGGGCTCTTTACCTTTTATTATGGCCTTTCTAGTTGGATCAGATGGCACTAAATGGTCATCTACCGCATCTAAAATAGCGCCCTTTAATTGGTGGTGAAAGTCCATGGTACTTTGTCTTTCATGATATATTGCATAGTCATTTAATAATTGTTGATATGCACTTCGGCTTACATCTTTTAGTTTTAAATCTGGAGCAAGGCGTTTAACCCAGGAAAGTGTAAGGTAGTATTTCTCCATAGTTACTTTCCTTATTGCCCCCTCTTTATATATTTTTATCCATTTTTCATAATACACATGAAAAAGTTCCGATTTTCTTTGCTTGTCAAACATGTAGTTCTCCTTGGATTATTAAATTTTCCGTTGAAGATGCTATTAGTGTACTGTCAGTTGTGGAGTATCATGTAATTAATAATTAAGAGAATTATAGATTCTGATTTTTTAGTAGTTTCCTTTGTTTAAAAATAACAAACTCGGAAAAGTGTAAGAATAAGTGTAGGAGTATTAGCATATGCTTAAACGACGAATTGAAATTAAGTTAGAATCTTTTAAAAAAGGAAAGAAAGCTTTGCTTATTACTGGTGCTCGTTAGGTAGGCAAAAGCTATATTATTCGTCAATTTGGAAAAGCTAACTATTCTTCTTTTGTTGAAATTAACCTTCTTACCGATACAAAAGCAATTACTCTTTTAAAGAAAGCTACAACTACAGATGAGGTGCTAGTAAGTCTTTCCGCTTTAACAAAGGTTCCATTAAAAAAGGGAGAGACGTTGTTTTTTATTGATGAAGTTCAAGAATTGCCAGATTTCATTACCTTTGTTAAGTTTTTAGTGGAAGATGGACGCTATCGCTTCATCTTAAGTGGTTCGCTTATTGGAGAAAATTTAAAATCTATTCGTTCTTTTCCAGTTGGTTACATGGATATTGTTCAAATGTATCCATTGTCCTTTGAAGAATTCTTTATTGCAAACGGGGTGCAGAGTGAAGTTTTAAATTATCTTCAGCAATGCTATGAAGAGAGGATAGCTGTTGATGAGAGTATTCACGAAAAGCTTATGGCTTTAATTAG
>CAYYEN010000266.1:1561-4955 GCA_964470795.1 uncultured Spirochaetaceae bacterium
ATACCTAATTATTGGAGGAATGCCTGAAGCTGTTCAAACTTATCTTGATACTAAAGACCTTAATAGAGTGCTTGAAGTTCAACAGAATATTCTTAACCTTTACAAAGATGATAGCGCTAAGCAGAAGTATTTAAATCCAATTATAGAAACAATTCCTACAGAGCTAAATAATAAAAACCAACGTTTCCTCTTAAAGGATTTAAGTGAGAAAGGACGTTTTTCTAGATATGAAGAGCGCTTTAATTGGTTGAAAGACAGGGGAATAACTTTGCCTTCCTTTATGGTTAGAGAGCTTAGTTTACCTTTTGAAAGAAAAGTAAACTTGTTTAAACTATTTTTCAATGATGTAGGACTATTAGTTGCCTTATCTCCGAGTTTTGATATTCGGTATAAGATTTTAACAGGAGACCATGGTTATGGAATTTAGAATGCAGTAGCTCAAGAACTTAATACACATGGTTTTAATCTTTATTATTATAACAGTAAGAAGCTTGGTGAAGTAGATTTTCTCCTTGAGTATCGCAGTAGATTATTACCACTTGAGGTGAAATCGGGAAAAGCCTATAAGCGTCATAAAGCAATTGATAATCTACTTTTTGCTCATAAAGAGATAAATGAGGCTATCGTTTTAGGGGATTGCAACCTTTTAAAAGAGGAAGGTGTGTTATATCTTCCTCTTTATATGGCTATGTTTTTAGACTACAAGAATGAGGCGCCATCTACAAGTTTTATCTATGAAGTTGATGTGTCTAACTTAAAGGTTCCAAAGGTTTAAAATTGTAGTTAGATATTGTTTTGATTCAAAGTTTAAAAGAAAAAAGTATTTTGGAAATAGAAAAAAAGCATATAAAATGCCATTAATTTATCTAAAAACAAATGGGTATTGCTAGATTTTATCCTGTTTTATATACTAAAGTTATGATTCGACTAAAAGAAATTGCAAAAATTGCTGGTGTATCACCTGCAACAGTATCGAATGTGTTAAACGGCAAAGACAATGTAGGAGAGGAAACTAAGAGGAGAATTCTTCAGCTATGTACTGAATATTCTTACAATCCTAATATTACGGAAAGGAAATATAAACGCAAAGCTATTAGGACAATACTATTTACCTTTTCTGATTTTGAGAGGTGTTTTTATTTAGATATAATAAAAGGAATTCATGATTTTGCAGAAACGCACTCTTATGATTTGCTTATTTCAACAGGTAAGATAAGTGAAAAATATATGCACCCAAGTATCACAAGTGGGTGCATTGCTTTAGATGGACATTTAGCTTCTGAAATCTTGCTTAGAAATGCATCTGAAGATTATCCAATCATTTCGCTAGATCGAGAATTAGATAACCCTTATATAAAAAGTATCCTAGTTGATAATTATCCTTCAATGAAAGCGCTTATGGAGAGTATCATCAATAAAGGATATAAAAGTTTTGCATATTTGGGAGGGCTTGAAACTACAGCTGATAACAAAGAAAGATATAAAGCCTTTTTAGATGTTTTGAATGAACATAACATTCCTTTTAAAAGTGATTGGAATATTGCAGGTGATTGGTTAGAAAAGAGTGGAATAAGAGCGGCTCAAATAATGATGCTTTCTAAAAGTCTGCCGGAAGTATTAGTTTGCGCAAACGATAATATGGCTTTTGGAGCAATAAAGACTTTTAAAGCAAATGGGTATGAAATTGGTAAAGATATAATGGTTACAGGGTTTGACAACAATTTAATTGCTGAATTTAATGAAATCACCACCATAGATATCCCCGATTACGAAAGAGGATATTTAGCAGCTCAGGCTTTAGTTAATAACATTGAAGGTGAGAAAAATAATGAAGTCTTTCGAATATCTGCCAAAATAATATATCGTAAATCCTTTTTGTAAATTATTTAGTAAATTTCTAAAGTTGTTTACTAAAATTTTTATAAACTATTATAGTAAAACAAGTTAATTAAAGTTAACAAGTGAAAAAATATTGACATTTGAAAATAATTCCAACCATATTTAATTATACATTTGATATGGAGGGTTTATGTCAAAAAGAATTGTTGCTTTGATTTGTTTATTTCTAATGACAGTAGGTTTTGTTTTCGCGACTGGTTCTAGAGAAGAACAAGGTAAGATTATTATATTTCAATCGAAAGTTGAAATTACAGATGCCTTATCGGAAGCTGCTAAAAGATTTACAGAAGAAACTGGTATCCCTGTAGAGATTTGGGAGTCCACAGGTGATGATTATAGAGCTCAGTTGAAATTGAAGCTCGCAGGCGATGAGGTACCTACTATATTTTCCGTAAGCAAAGGTGCTGAAGCTGATATGTTTAAAAGCTATCTTGCTAACATTTCTTCTGGGTTAATACAAAGTTACATTAGCAATCCACTTTCCTTAGTTATTGATGGTAAAGAGGTCGGGGTACCTTACAATGTTGAAGGTTATGGTTTGGTAACTAATGATGATTTGGTACCAGAATCTGCTTTTAATACCGAAGAAGCTTTTATTAAAACTTTGAAAATCCTTGCAAGCCAAGATTTAAATACATTAGGTTTAAGCCAAGAATCATATTTCTTAATTGGTCATATCTTAAACACACCTTTTGCACTTATGGCGGACCCTTTTGACTTTATTAAAAAATATGAGAAGGGAGGAATAAGGCTTGCTAGGTTATTTGAATTTAAGGCTTTTGCATCCCTTTTAGAAACTATAAGAGATTATAGTGACAATCCTTTAGAGATAAATTATGACCGTGCTTGTGGTGATTTCGCAACAGGAAAGACCGCTATGATTCATCAAGGAAATTGGTGTTATGGGATGTTTAAAGATTACGATATTAATTTTAAAATGAGTATGCAGCCACTTCCACTTTTGGATAATCAAAAATTAAGTGTTTCTGTTCCTTATTACTGGGTAGTTAATTCTCAAACAACTAATGAAGCTCAAGCCAACTCTATTAAATTCCTTGATTGGCTTTATACCTCTGAAGTAGGCATGGACTATATTGTAAATAAGTTTGGCTTTGTTCCAGCTGTTAGCAATATCGCTATAGATAAATTAGATCCATTATCTGCCTCGGTTGCAACTGCTGCAAGGACTGGAAATACTCTAGATTGGACTTTTGGACTATGGCCAATGAATATTATTGATACAGATTTTGCACCTTTGTGTCAGAAATTTTTTACTACACCTTATATGAGTGGTATAGATTTGGTAAATGAAATCGATAAAGCTTATCAATCACGACTTAAATAATTAAAAGACAATATGGTGAGGACTTTCTTGCCACACCATATTTCATTCTTTTGGAGGTGCTTTTGTGCAGAATACTAAGAAACTGTCTGGCTTTTGGTTTTGGTTGTTTGTTCTACCTGCTTTATCTACTTTTATCATAGTCGTGATAAT
>CAYYEN010000267.1:0-3842 GCA_964470795.1 uncultured Spirochaetaceae bacterium
TTGCGCCTCTAACGCATTTATTTCATTAAGTTTTGCAGCTATTTCTTCTTCGCTTAATACTACAGAGTCTTCTAATTGTGAATTAATACGAGTCAGTATATCTTGTTCAGTTTTATACTTTTCATATATTTTCATACCGACTTTGGAATATATTTCTGTATTTGTAATACACTCAAGAATACCAGATTTATCTTTTTCACTGGCTAAGAGAAATTGATCAAATTTACCTTGTGAGAGCACAACAGAAATTGCAAACTGCTCATAAGTTAAAGTAGTAATATCTACTATTGCTTTCTTATATTCACTTACTTTGTTTGCAATTTCTTTTTGTTCTCTTAAGTTGACTAAACTTACAACTGCAGATTGTATAGCTCCTTCAGGTTTATTTCGTGCTTTCCTAACAAGAACAGAGGCTTTATATCTTACCCCTTTTACTTCAAATACCACTTCAGAGTAGCAATTGCCTGTTCCTCTACTACATCATAAAAATTATCTATTCCCTTAAGAGAGGCAGTAGTCATGTAGAGAGCAAAGGTAATTGCTTCAAGTATGGTAGATTTACCCGAACCGGTATTACCAGATAATACAAAAATACCATTATTGCGATAATCTTCAGCTTCAAAGTCTATGAAAAACTCACCTTTTAAAGATTTTAAGTTTTTAAATTTCAAATTACATATTCTCATAATTTATTCCTCAATTTCTAAGCTATTAAGCACACTTTCAAAGGCTTCTTCTAAACTTTTCTTTTCTGCTTCCTCAAACGCTGAGTCTTTTAATCTAAGTTTAAACACATCGGTAACATCGAGTTTATCGAGCGCTGTATCAGATTCCAAAATTGCATTCTCATAAACAATATTAGGCGCTTTTATAGCAAGTAAGTTAACTTCATTCTTATCTTTTAAAACAGCTTCTACTTCAGTATTTAAAGTCTCAACTCTTTTAGTACCGGTATAAACAACTTCTAAGTAAACCTTCTTGTTTTCTAACTCTTCACCTTGCTTTAAAATCTCTGCCAAAGAGCCTTTGATTTGTCTCATATTTACAAACTGAGGAATTGGTAAAACAGTAAGATTATCTAGTTTATCCTCAACATAACTAAGCTTTATAACTGATTTAGTATCTTTACACTCACCAAAGCCCATAGCTAGCGGAGAGCCTGAGTATCGAATGCTATCTACCTTATTAACGGTTTGAGGTACGTGAATATGACCAAGAGCCATATAGCTTACACTATGCAACAACTTAGTTGCCTCTATTTGTGATAAAGTTCCAACTCGTAATCTTGAAACTCCATCGTTTTCAACAACAGCAGATCCTGCAGCAAACAAGTGAGCCATTCCGATTACAGGAATAGAACCTAAATGCATTTCTTTAACCTTCTTATCTAAAAGGTTAAAATGCGTTTCTATCGCTTTTGCAAAGTTCTCTTCTCTGTCCTCAAGGTGCTCACTCTCATCAATTAAACGCAGATCTCGTTCTCTTAAAAAAGGTACTGCAACTACACAGCAAACAACTTCGTTCCTCTTATTTTTTAACAATAGAATTTCATTATCAGTGTTTGCTGAAGTAATAACATAGATATTTAGGTAATTTAAGATTTCTTTACTAGAAGCTAATAGAGAGGGACTATCATGGTTTCCTGCAATAATAACTATATTATCGACTATTAGCTGAGCTTTTGCTAAAAAGCCATGATATAACGCAAGACTTGCATTAGAAGGCGTTGTGGTATCAAAGATATCACCAGAGATAAGTAAAACATTAATTTCTTCCTCTTTTAGTTTTAAAAGTAAGAAATCTAGAAACTGAGAAAATTCTTCATCTCTTCTTTGATTATATAGCATTTTTCCCAAATGCCAGTCTGAGGTATGTAATACATTAAAAGGCTTTTTCATACTATTATTATAGCGTAAGTAATCAGTATTTCTTACCTTTATTTCATTTTTAAGCACTTATTTTAAACTTTTTTCTCACTATTAGCGGTACGTACGGAATATCCTTGGTTTAAGCTACTTTGATGAGTACCCTATTAATTAATAATCTGCTAATGAGATAGTTCTGTTTTGCTTCAAAGACTATATCCACCTAAAAAGCTTCTCATATTGCTATTTTTGTTTCTCAAAGAATTATGATAAAAGGGAGAAATTTATGAGTGCGGGAAATTTAATCAAAGTCGCGGGAATCATAATCATGATAATTAGTATACTATTAGGCATTGCTATTGGTTCTAGTGGAGTTGGTTTAGCTGGAATCCTAATAGGTATATTTTTGATTTGTTTAGGACTAATCATATGCGATACAAGTAATTTAAATTTACAAATTAGCGAATTAAGTACAAGACTAATTGCAGCTGATAAGAAAAATAAGGAGGAGATTAAAAGAATAACAGTTAGAGACGAGGCTTTACTTACATTATTAGCAACAATTGAACAAAAAACCAAGTATCTGCCCTTACTCCTTCTAAATTTGATTATAAGACAGGTGATAATCTATCTCATCCACGTTTTGAAAGAGAAACTGATGAAGATTACAAGAAGAGACTTGCTAATCTTAATTAACCAAATTGTGATTGATAATACGGCTCTTGTTTAGTTATATCAATCCCTTTTTAGAAACCTTTTTCAATTATTAGACTTTTCCCTTTTCCCTCCATTAAGACAATATTGTTTTTGCTTAATAAATTACTTAAATAAATATCAAAAATCGATTGACATAAATGCTAAGATTTGTTACTTTTACCACTGTCTGTGGGAGTAGCGAAGTTGGTTATCGCGCTGGCCTGTCACGCCGGAGATCGAGGGTTCGAGCCCCTTCTCTCACGAATTAAGCAGTTTCTATGTTAGAGACTGCTTTTTTTATTCTTTCCTTGTTTTATCCTTTTTATAAGCTATAATGGTTGCAATGACTATTAAGATATTAAAAGATATTTCTTTAGCTAGAATTGTGTTGTGTGTTAATGAAGCCTTTAAAGATTACTCTGTTCCAATTAGCATGAATGAAGATTCCTTTCGTAAGTTTGTAAAACGTAACGTTGTGAATTTATCCCTATCGGTTGGAGCTTTTGATGGTGATAATTTCGTAGGTTTTATCTTAATAGGCAAAAGAGGAAACACAATCTACGATAGTGGAACTGCCGTAATTCCTGAATACAGGGGGCAAGGGATAGCAACAGCAATGCTCTCATATATTATTTCCAATATCGATAAAACAGAAATAAAAACATTTGAATTAGAAGTCCTACAAGATAATGAAAAGGCGATAAAACTTTACTCCTCGTTTAATTTTTTGATAGAAGAAGAGTATTCGTGCTTCATCATAGCAAGTAGCAAAAGCAATGAAAGTTTAAACTTTTGTAAATGCCATATTTCTCAACTTGAAGCGCTTGAACGAGATATGACCTTCAAACCTTCTTATCAAAACCAATACTTATCCTTAATTAATGATAGTTCTTATTCTTTGTATCAATCAGAGGCAAGCTTCATAGCCCTTAATGACGAGGGAAAAGTTGCCTCTATTGATGCAAACAACTATTTCAACTATAAGCAAACTATTGCTTTTGCTCTAACAAGAAGCCCTAAACTTGTTTTTCTCAATCAAAACGCAAAAAGTGAATTTGTTAAAAAGATTACCCAAGAGATAGAGTGCAAAGAATTTGCCAAACAGTATAAAATGGTTTGTACCCTTTAGTTGTTTTTTCCAAGAAATAGCTTAAAGATTAAGTCTGTTCCTCGTTGTCCAAACAAATCTAAGAGCTTAAGCACAAAAAGATTGTTAACCCTATAGCAAATTTTAGGATTCTTAGAATCAAAATGGGGATTCCTATTTATTGTTGTTTTACC
>CAYYEN010000267.1:3852-4944 GCA_964470795.1 uncultured Spirochaetaceae bacterium
ACAAGAGGCCGGCTTCGCTTTATTCAAGTTGAAGACAATGAAGGGACGTAAGCGCTTTAACGATTTTTTATACAGCTGTGTAGTTTCTAAAAACTCATCATAAGTTTTCAAACTCTCATCAACTATATTTGTTTTAAAGCCACCAGGTTGTAGTTTTACCACCTTTAGCCCTATGCAATTAAGCTCCCTTCTAAGGCTATCTGCATAAATGTCGACTGCATGTTTAGTTATAGAGTAAAGCCCGTGAAAAGGTTCTGCTTGATGATAACCGATCTCACTAGAGAGAATAATTATTCGTCCCTTAGCTTTGTAGAGCATATCGAAGAAGGTACGATTAACTAACATCATACCCTTTAAGTTTACATCCACTATTCTACTCAAAACAGCAATATCAGCTTCTACTAAGCTAGTCAAACACTGCATTCCTGCATTGTTTACAATAAGATCTAGATGGTCGGTGTAAGTTTGTATTGTTTCTTTAGCTTGCAAGACAGAGGAAGGATTAGTAATATCCATAAAAAGACTTAGACAATTTGCTTTATCTGGAGCCTTGGCAATATCAGAGGCAAAGACAAACCACCCCGCCTCACAAAGGGTATTAACAAAAACTTGCCCCAAGCCTCCTGCTGCTCCTGTAATTAGTGCATATTTCATTTTCTAATTGTAGCACAAATATCTAATTGGTGTGAAATACTACTTCTATTATAATTGTTTTATAGAATTTCCAAAATATATCACAGGTTTCATCAAACGAGAATAATCCTTACTCTTATAGTTTGGGTCTTCAATCATTTCTATAATTGTCTCAGCCACAAGATTACCCAGAACAGAGCCTGGATTGAGTGAACAAGTCACACCCTCTTCTTTATAGTCCGAAGTGGAATAATCGAAGCAGACAATAGAGTAATTATTTAAATTATGTTTTGAAAGAACTCGTTTAATTACCTCATAAATCATGATATTACAACAGACAATGGCACTACAGCGAGGAATTGTTTTTAAGAAGTTCCATAACACTTTTTCAAAGTTTTCTTTCTTTTCAACATTATCAGATATTAAGAACTTAACATACTTATCATCAAAAACTGCATT
>CAYYEN010000268.1:0-4937 GCA_964470795.1 uncultured Spirochaetaceae bacterium
AAATGTGGACAGCCGCATTAAACGGGTTGTTGCCATATCCATACCTATGCCACTGAACTGCATTGCTGCTCTGCGCCACTGTCCATGGCTTCGGATGCGTCACAGGTTGGTTATCCATATCAACCCAGCCAGACGCTTGAGTCAGGCCGTTCTTGATTGCAAGAAGCAAACGCCTGTTATCAGAGACAACGCCGCTTGTAGCCAGTGATGTGCTCTTTTTGTACCATACACGCTCAGGACTTGGATACGCCATTGATCATCCTATTAAATTTACTTATTGTGCTAAACCAAAAGTTTAGTTAGGGGATGTTTTTTCAACTACTGTATGGTGAACCGCCGTACCCATCTCTTTTTCCCGAGGTCCCAAATTTTGGCGAATCCTTGTTTTGTTCTTAACTCATTTTCAGTTTGAGTAGCACCGACAGGTTTTCTTAAATTGGACTTGTTGAATCTGCGGTTTCCTTTCACCCAATAATAGTCAGGCTTGACTTGACCGTCAAATTTAAACCCGAGCTTCTCGTAAGTTTTGCCAGTGAACAGTCTGTTGTCTG
Organism: uncultured Spirochaetaceae bacterium; assembly: GCA_964470795.1. Classification (GTDB taxonomy): domain Bacteria; phylum Spirochaetota; class Spirochaetia; order Sphaerochaetales; family Sphaerochaetaceae; genus Bullifex. The sequence continues at coordinate 552 of CAYYEN010000268.1, forward strand.
AAAATGACACGATCGATAATGGTTTGAAATTTTCAATGAAACATGCCATGAGTTTTGACCATATACCGTGAATGTGAAATTCTGGGTCAGACGCCATTCTGACAAGTTCCCACTCGTGGATGGATTGGCGAGTTGGGTGTTTGAAACTCAATATGCACAAACATCTGCCGTCAAAAAAAGCTGCATAATTTATGTTTGATCTAGTTTTTCCGATATAATGGAACTGTTCGTAAAACGAATCCGCATCAGGTGACGACACACGCCTGATGCTGCATTGTTTTGGACGAAGTTGAACGCTAGAAGGCGCAACACCTAATCTGTTTACCATTATGTCAAGCATCACACCAGGCTTGGACGTCCACTCGTCTTCATAAATGACGATTACGTCGTGCCCGTGGTCTATGGCGTTCTTATATTTCTTTAGATCTCTTTGCTTTGACTCTGGTGTAGAATGCCATCTCAGTCCATGATATTCGATCAAAATGTTGTGACTTGGCACCCCAATGTCATATGAAAATTTGCCAATTTTGTGTTCAAGTATAGCTTCTGCTCCGTATGACACAAGTAGTTGGTGAATTTTTCGTTGAGCATCGCTTATATGTCCTGAGGCGCACCCACAAGTCAGCGACTTGCCAAGTCTGATATCGTCCCATCTTGGTCGGTACTCAGACCCGCATACAGGACATGTGGCTGATACTGGGACTCCAGTGCGAGTTATGGGTTGCGAAAATTTTACGCCATACTCGGGCAAATCATTTGGATCAATAGGCGTCTTTATCGACAACATACGATCTCTGTTTTTCTCATACCATTCGTGTATCTTGTTTCTGCATTTGCCACAACTCTTTGTGTTGAACTTAGTGACTCTAATTACTGGAAGGTCTACTTCATTGCCACAACTGCACACCCACGCAACTGATTTTGAAGATGAGGGGTGCATGTCCACAGGATGCTTCATTCGAAGCCTTCCGAAAGTCTTCTTGGACCATTCGTCGGCTTTTATGATTTTGCATCTTCCACATGTGAGAGTCAAACCCCTGAACACTGTGTAAACTGACGCCACGACAGATCCGCCGCAGTCGCACGTCCAAGAAACTTTTTTGTTTGACCCTGTACTTATTGCAATAGGGTCAGTCATCATTAGTTTCCCAAATCGTGCATTCTCCCAGTATTCAGCCGACATCAAATTGCATTTGCCGCATGATTTTCTGCGCCCGCTAATAAAATCTATCCACTTAATTGGAATATCTTTTGCACCACATTCGCAGTTGAATAGTACTACTTTGCCAGATCCTGGAGACAAATTTAAACTCGCGTCAACTGGTGTTAACTTTGACTCCATTATTTAACGTATACCGAGTGTGCTGGGCTATCTGGCTAGTGGTCCACCGTAGTATCCTGACTTTGCCCGTTTGATCACAATATTTGCTTTTTCTGACACTAGCTTTGTTAAGTCAATGTCAAGCACGTATGCAAGAACAAAAGCATATATAATGACATCGGGTAATTCAGACTTAACTGCCTCAAGCAGTTTCATATTGGCGTCGCCTCCGTCTCTAAGCGACTTGACCATCTTGTTCAGGCACTCTCCACTCTCTGCGGACACCGCCGCTGCATAGTAAAATGCTGGGTTTTGCCCGTAAGCTTCTTTCTCACCCATTTGTTTTATGTTGCACAGAACTTTGTGCGATTCTACGATGGAAGTGAATATATCATCAGTGGCGTTTTCCAAATTTTTTTCAATTTCAACAATTCTATCGTCAATGAAGTTCTTGATGTCGCTCAGTCCGGACATTTCAAGTATTTTGTTTTGAATATGTCTGGCCTCGTCCAAACATGCTTTCACTTCAAGTTTGGTGTGCCTAGGAACGAAGTCATACTCTTGTTCATGGTCTGTTTCATCGTCAATTGGTTCAGCTTCATCCATAACGATTGACAGTTTATGTACACTAACTTTTGAAAAATTTCCTGGATATTCTGGGTCTGACTTTAGCCAAACCAACCCCAAAAGTGTGTCTATGTCATTCACGCAAAATGTTTTACCGTAAAACTCAACAACCTGGCCTTTTTTGATTGAGTCCAGCATTAGACGTCCGTTCTGTTGTGCCTGTTACACTATTTGGTTTTTTTACTCAAACGTGACGTTATTGAGTATCAAGCCTCGATACTGTTTTTGATCATGATCGAAAACAGTTCAGCCATTTCAAGATGAAATGGTCCCTTCTTGTCCAAAATTTCAACGCGTTTTTCTATCAGATCGTTGATCATCCTCTCATAAAATGGTTTTATGGTTCTGTTACCAAGCATCCATTCTCTAAACATATACTGTTGTAAAGACAAAAAGTCAGCGGTTTTCACAACGTCTTTGATATACTCTGTTTCATCATCTTCGGTTTCCTCGTAAAGACTCTTTATCTCTGGCGGCAAAGATTTGATAAGATCAATCTCAGCCTCATCTATGGCGTTTATCAATTTTTCAGATGAGTATTTGAACGTTCGCACAAAGTCGCCAGTCCACCCTTCAAGGATGTCATGAGTGGAAGCTTTGATCATAATCCTTCCAAGCAGGTGTTTATCGTTAGGACGAATTACTGAATGCAAAAGAGCTGAATACAATCCAACCCAATACTGGTGCGTGCTTACAAGTTCATTCACCACTGTCGGGATGCTGCTGAACCTAACTACGTTGTCAAGTCGCCTGACGTCTCCGCTGGCTGCTTTAAACATTGACAATAATTTGACTCGTACTTTGTCAGTCATGTTTAAAAATACACTTGAGAACGCAACACCACAGCGTAAATATTTTGATGCCAAAAGTAACCGCCAGCATGAATAATGAAGCAAAGGTTATTGAGATTGGAAAGTGCTCCGGATGCATGAAAATGCTCCGTGTTTGCGACAACGCGTGCGATAGCTGCAGGGCCAGATTCGGGCAAAATTGTGGATTTTTGTTTCAAAAATTCAGAACGTGCCCTGGGTTGTCTGAAAAATTCTACAACATGCTAACGCCAGGCCAACAGAAAGTGTTCATTGACCTGTTTGGCCTGCCGCAGAATTGTTCCGAACCCGAAGAAACACCCTGTCAAGGCCCTCATCCTCATTTGCGCGTTGTTCGCGAAGAGTAGAAGCCAGACCAGTCAGATCCAAACTCCTGAGGTCTGCAGAGTTTTCAAGCATGTGAATTGCCTCAAGGGGGCTTCCCTTAATTTTTCCGGCTTTTTGGACCAGCCCTATAGACATTCTGTCTCTCCATTCCACGATCTTTTCAGCGGCAATCGGCGTGGGCTTTCCGTCTTCAACCACGACCCATTCTCCATCCCCAAGCAAAAAATCAGTCTCCATAACATGGCTGGCGTCATCCACTGCATGGATGGATCCACTTTTATGAAGCTCTGCAAATCCTTGACTGGTTGAAATTAAAACTGAGTTTGGGACATGTGTGCTGAACTTGTGCGGAAACAACCCTGTCACGTGAAAGCTTTCACGATCAACATTATGAAAAACGCTATCATCATGCATGTTGCCAATATCCCTGTGAACGTTACCATTCGCATTGAAAAAACGAACGCAGACATTTTTGGCTTTTCCAAAACAACCAAATTTGGCCTTGCTCGGCTGCTGTCTGACTTGGACTCCCTGACAGGCTTGGCCACCATTTTTTCTTCCCTGTCTTTCATAATGGCAGATTTCAATTGATCCGGAGACAAATATCCGTCAACAGTTATTCCGGCGTGGACTTTTTTGAAGATTGCAAGCTCTGTTGGATCAGCCCCGCATTCGTTGCATGTGTATGTGTTGTCAATTTTGAATATTTCATCTTCAAAACCACATGTTCTACATCTTCTCATGGCGTCCCTCGATTCAATTTATCAATACCTTCAATCAAAAGATCCTTGACAGGGTCGTTTCTGGTACGCACTGAATCAACGAATTTCCGGACGTCTCCTTTAGCGAATCCTAAACCTCGAAGACTTGCGTCAAGCTGGTCAAATTTCATGCTGTCGCTGCACTCTGTTGGGTCTTTTTGATTTTCGTCCTGCTCAAGCTTCTTTTCAAGCTCCCTCTCCCTGTCCAGCATCTTCTTGGCTTTCTTCATCTTGTCAAATTCAGCCAACCTCCCCATTCTGATTTCAGAGCTAGCGTTGTTCACTCTTGACGTGTACTTTTGCAGCATTGAAACCAAAACAGGGTTGAACCACTTGTCAGAGTCCACCATGTCCACGATGAAATCAACCATGTTGACAGTTTCAACAAGAGTCGATCTTATTTGAGGCTCAGAGTTTGAAACAAACATCAAACTGCACGTGGAGCTGACAATTCCATCAGGGCTGACTATGGATTCCATTACGTGAACGCCATCTTGGCTTTTAGCTTCAGCAACCAGAA
>CAYYEN010000269.1:0-4931 GCA_964470795.1 uncultured Spirochaetaceae bacterium
TCATCTCCATTTCCAGAAGAACATTGAATAAATAAAAAACAAATTGAAAGAAATAATAAAAGTGATTTCATGATTTTGGGGTTTAGACCCCAGATGCAATAAATACATCCAGGGCTTGATAATTTATTTTTTATAATAGGTAACAGGGCCTTCTGGAGTTGTTAACCATGCGCACAACACAGTTCCTCCAGGGCAGTCAGTTGGTGTAGTTACCTCACCTTCAGCTAATGCTTCAACATTTGCAATAGATAAATCAGACAAACTTGCCAAATTATTACTCTGACAATAATTCCATCCAGTAGTTACTGCGATAGCAGCAACAAACGCTAAAATAATAACTTTTTTCATTTTTTGATTTTTTAAAAATATAATTAATTAATAGATTTTCCACACTATCTCTTGTTGAGTGGAAAAAAACATTGTTTTAGAATCTAATTCTTATTTCATATGGACCCCCTTCCTGTTAATTGTAAAATCTAGTGAGTAGTGTTTTATTTATATTCAATTTAGTAAACTCCTATCTCCTTACTTGATTATTTTTGACATCTCCTAATTATTATTAATTCTATTTCAACAAATATTTAATACCATAATATCTCTCCATCTTTATAGATAAATATTCGTTCTGCCGAATTTGATTTCCATTTCTTATTTTTAACCATAAACAATGCACCATCGGGTACATTATCATATATCAGATGACTTCCGTTTCCCTCTTTTGAACCTAAAGAACACCAACCATTATCCCAATAGAACAATTCATACCAAATACCGCTAAAAAGTTGAGTCTTTATATAAGGTTTAATAACTATCGACTCTAATTCGCAATCTTTGCCTAAATCAAAGTCAACATATTTTATTGGGCAATAAGTTTTAAATCCTGAGTCACAATATTCGTCTAAAACAAACTTTTCTGTCTCAAAATCAATGTTATCATTCAAGCTGCATAAATATGATACGCCCTTTACCAAATCAATTTTATTATTTTTCTTTTCGTAAAATTTTAAGTTACTCAATGCAAAAGTATCTGTAGGCAAGGCTATTCTTATATATCTATACTTATTGGCACTAGCAACCTTATAGTTGCAATTATATAATTCAATGTTCTTTACTTTACATAATGTATCTCCATTTGTTAGGTTATTTTTATTTGACGATCCAATGAAAATAGCATTCTTAAGACTGTTCATATTTTGTATATTTGACTCGTGCTCTCTAGCTCCAGCTATATTCTTAACAGCTATTGACTGTTTATCAATACTATACTTCAACACTTCTACCTTCCCTTTACTATTTAATAAAAAAGGGGACGACGCATACTTTATTGATCCATTTACATAGAATACGGGTAAATAAACAATATCCCTGCCCATATCTTTAAATAATGCCTTTCCATTTTTTATTCTACCCCATTGTACAGGATGCCACTGTTGGTAGCCAAATACACACAAGTAGGCATATTCACATCCTTCAGGTATACTACCAGATAAATCTACTATTACATCTGATGTTTTAAAGTATGCTGAAGAAACGTCTTTCATTTTACTATTTTTAAACAATGATGGAATATCATTTTGAGAAACATTTTTATCGAGAATAGGACCATCCAAATTATTCGAGTAAGTTACCCTATAAACTTTTGGCAATCTAAATCTCCCCCAATAATGATCAAACGACTCATTGTTATATATATGTTTATACTTCCATCTGTCATTGTCCCAAAAGGGTTCAAAAGGATATGTTTCTCCTTTAACAATTAAAGCATTCCATGAATGAGAGCTATTTCTATTTCCCCATGCTGGCACGCAATCAATAGTAACAGCCATTCCAATTGAAGATAAAAGAGTAGAGTTATACCAACAACGCTGCTCGCATAATCCATACTTCAATTTCTCCAGAACATTTGGTGACCAGATTGGAATATTAGAACCATAAAATTGAGAATGCTTAATGTGTTTGTAATTAAATAATAGAGAGTCTGTTTCATTTCTAAAATCGACATCTTCTTTTTTAAAATAAAACGGAGCATGACGAGTATAAAATTCATGCCTATGAGAATTTAGTATTATACCATTCTTACGTCTGTAAGGCAGTATATATTCGCAAAATTCTTCAAAAGAGCATTGTCTTGTGTATATATTTTCTTTCCAAGATTTAAATGCTAATTCAATTTCTGCAATCAGCTGGTCAGCATTAATTACATTCAAATCGGGAGTGTAATTAAAACTAAAATGTCCTCCAATATTTTTCCCATAATTTTCCCATAGGCTATCAATCGTTAAACCTCTCTCTTTTGGAAAGTTTTCATTGTAAATTAAAGATAAAGAATCATACATTAAATAGAAAGGAGTATATCTCTTTTCTATCATTGAATCTACAGCATAAGATCCTGGCATATTTCGAATTAAAAACTTAGCCGCTTCTAATTTTTCTGGATTATTTTTATAATGCTTTAATACTTTTTCAAGTTCAAGCCTGTTGTTTTCTGCAAATCTCAATGCAAATTCTAGCTGACGATCTTTTTTGTTTAAAAGAAACAAAAAACTCAGAACTAAAAATAAACAAAAGACTCCAAATATATTTCTTTTCATTTTATAGTATATTTTTCAAATCACATCACCTTGTATTACAGAAAATATTTATTTATTACCTTTAAGTAATCATCTGTTAATTGAATGTTTGACTTATCTACAATAATTACATTTTCTATAAATCGGTCTTTATTTAAAAGAAAGGCCAATGCATAAGAGCTTTTTGATGGAAAAACCTTCAAATCAGAATTAATCCTATAGACATTTAGATTATTATAACTCCAAAATGATTTTAAATCCCTATTGTTAAAGAATTCCGCTAATACGACAATTCTATCAGAACCAACCTCTTTCGCAAGCTCATCTAGCTTTTTCAAAAATGGCTCATAACAAGGTGCGCAGCCTTTACATGAAAAGAAAAAGAATAATTTATTATCCTCATCAAGGATATCATTCAAAAACAGGCTATCATTTACCATTTTATAAAGTACTAGATTACCCAAAGGTTTTCTTTCTATATAATGCTGCATTTTAGATAAAACTTTCACATTTTCTAAAATTTGCAATTGCTGATCGGATTTAAAAAGATGATTAGCTGCTTCCTGTTTAACGCCTTGAATAGTCCTATTCTTATCCTTAATTTGTAATAAAAGAAAAAGATTCATAACTGCAACAAGGATAATAACGCCAAATAGAATATTATTAGATTGATTTTTCATACGGGCTTTTTAATCAGAATTTCTTAATCTTAACCCGCAATAATACAGGATTATCATCTTCCTTTAATTTAGAACAAATTGACACTAAACGAGGGTGTTTCTTACAAAAAGCATTCCAATCCTCTTTATTCATGCTATTGCGTGTGGTTTCGTAACCCTCTAGCAAAACTCGTGGTTCAATATGCCAAAGCAATTCTTCTTTATCCATATTCACAGCAATGTTATTATGAGTAAGAACTATCCTATTTCCTGGAAAATAAAGATCATCGATTATGGTACGTCCCGTAAGTACCTTACCTGTTTGAAGAGAATAGAGTGACATATATACATTACGTTCAAAATCATCAAATCCCAAATACACAAACCGAGGAGTAATATCATAAGTATATAAACTCATTACAGACTCCAAACGCTTTACTTTTGCTTCTATCTCAAGTATACCATCCTTTTCTGAAATCAATCCTTCAGGATGCTTTCTATTACCAAAATCAATATAATATGCGGGAGAATATTTCTGTCCTGCTATTTGATAAATCGTATCACAAAATGGATAATTAAAATACACTTTCTCATTGCAAACACTAAAAGCATTTGCATTGATTTGACTAGTAAGTTTTGCTTCAGCAACTTTGTCTACTTTAAAAAAATGACATAACACTTTACATGTCGTATCTATCAATGTTAAAGCGTTCATTTTTAATTCGCTAAGGTTACTATGATACAAGACGACTTTACCATCGCATAATGGCTGTATTTCTTTTATATTATATCTAAAATCCAATTGCTTAATAAAATTTCTATTTAAATCATAGAGATTAGTTTTATAATCGCCGTTTGAAACTGTCATTAATAATGAATCTTTCAAAATTTGAAAGTCTCTCATTTCAATGTACTCTCCCGGACCAGCTCCTCGAGAATCTATTTTAAATAAAAATTTACCACTTTGATTAAAAACATAGACTTTAGCGTTTTGGCGTCCATTTGTAGATTTAATATAGTATTTATTGTCATAAAAAATTGTACGGCCAATCTCGCCTATTAAATTTTCAGTATTAGTTTCCAATGGAACAATACAAATTGAATCTACAAATTCTGAAAGTTTGATTGATGAAGCTTTTCTATATTCAATTGGAATACGTTTAAATGTTGTGTTGCCTTCCTGTTTATTCTCACCGCATGAAAATAGAAAAATTGATAATAATAGAAAAATATATCCTCGTTTCATTTTAGTATTATAAAATATTACACATTTTAAATTTATTATCATGCAGATTGTTATCACACAATCGGATAACAATCTGCACGTTAATAAGACAATAGTTAACTAACAGGGAACTTGATCATGCACATTGCAACAATAACCATTTTCTCTTTGGCAAATCTTACAACTTCCTTCGTTATTCAATTTAAAATTGTAATAATTTTCAATTTCGCCATCGGCAAGTGCTTCAACATTATCTAATAAAAGGGTTGAAGGATCAGTAGAATCCGTCAAATTGACAAATAAATTAAATCCGACTAATGCAACTAATGATAATAAAGCAATTGCAATCTTTACTTTTTTCATAATAATTTTGTTTATAAATTATATTAAACTTCAATTAATATCTCTGCTTACTCTTATTTTGAATATATCACACCAAATGTGCCACTTGTATCACTCACAAATGTGCCGGATATA
>CAYYEN010000270.1:0-4923 GCA_964470795.1 uncultured Spirochaetaceae bacterium
TTCCGCGGCTTACATAGGTGTAAACAGCAAGGGTTAAAGTAATTGTTCTCGCATTATAGAGGATAACTGCAGTAGAAAGCTCAGTAATAATAGTTACCCAGCTTAAGATTGCACCACTTATAATACCATTTCCCATCATTGGAACCGTAATTGTAAAGAAGGTCTTCATCTTACTAGAGCCAAGGGAAATAGCAGCTTCTTCAATCGATATTGGAATTTTTTGTAAAACTGCAACAGAGGATCTAATGGTGTAGGGTATTCTACGAATTACCAACGCGATAATCATAATTGCCATCGTACCAGAAAGTAAGAAAGGTCTCTTACTGAAGCTTAATACTAAAGCAATACCAATAACAGAGCCTGGAATAATGTAAGGTATCATTGAGAAGGTATCGATTACTTTATTCATTCCATTGCTTCGTCTTACAACTAAGTAAGCAATTAAGATAGCTAAGATAATTACAATTGCTAAGGCTAATAAACCAATAATGAATGTATTAGGAATAGCTTTTTTAAGGTGAGTGAAAGCAAACTTGTAGCTATCTAAGGAATAACCCTTAACAAAGAGTTTTCCACTAGTCTTTTGGAAAGAAGAGTAGATAACATAAATTTGTGGCATGAAAGAAAGAGCTACTACTAACCAGCAATAAAGGTGGATTAATACACTCTTTATACCATGAGCTTTTTTCCTTTCAATTGTGTGCATCGCATTCATTGTGAAATGGTGACGATTACTTACCCAGTTTTGAAAGAGGAAGATACCTGCAGTTAAGACAATACCAATGACGCTGACTGCAGCACCAAAGGTGTGGTCTCCACCAGTTTCCGCAAAGTACGCATCATAGATGATAACTGGGAAAGTCTTATAACCTTCACCAATTAAAAGCGGGGTACCAAAGTCTGCAAACGCTCTCATGAAAACTAAAAGAGAGGCAGCAATAATAGTTGGCATACAAAGTGGAATAACTACTTTTAAGAACATCTTAATTCCACTACAGCCCATATTAACAGAAGCCTCTAAAAGTGAGTTGTCAATATTCTTTAGCGCTCCACAAAGGTATAAGAATACAAGTGGGAAGAGCTGTAAAGAAAGAACTAGCAAAATACCATTAAAGCCGTAGATAGAGCCAACATGGATACCAATCTTTGATAAAATTTGAGTAAAGATACCATTTCTACCGAGTAAAACAATCCAAGAGTATGCGCCAATAAAAGGGGCGGACATACTACAAAGGATAATTAAGACTTGAAGTAGAGACTTACCTTTGATCTCATACATTTGGTAAAAGTAAGCAAGTGGAACACCTATAACCAATGAGATTACAGTTGCACTCACACTGACTTTTAGTGAGTTTAAAATAGATTTTACATAATAGCTTTGTCCGAAAAAGGTTGCAAATCCTTCTAATGAGAAATGTCCATTTACTATAACTGCTTCTTTTAAAAGTCGGCATAGCGGATAGATTAGAAGGAGGCCATACATGGCAATAACTAGCAACGAGACTAATTTCCAGACATCGCGATTCTTGGATTTCCCATTTACCATTTACTTTGCTCCATTATAGAGGTCTAAATCATTTTTAACCCCTTTGATTAAGTTCCTCTTTCCATCCTTATCAAAGACATTAATCTTATAAGTCTTGATACCTAAGGAAATGGTTGAACCTTTTTCAAGTATACTATCGATTTGTGATTCTTGAATGATTTCTGCCTTTTCACCATCTTCAAAGTGAACAAAATAGTGAGTGTTAAGGCCTAGGAAGATAGCATCATCAATAACAGCTTTTACACCTTCTTTGCCAGCTTCTTGAACAAATAATTCTTCAGGACGAATAGAAAGGATAATCTCTTGTGGCTTTTTCTCTTCTTCTAACAGTGTTTCAAGTAATATCTTATGGTTTCCTGGAAGAATAATATAAGCATTACCCTCTTTTACTTCTAATCTTGATTTGAGAATATTTGTTCTACCAATAAAGGTTGAAACAAAAAGGTTAGCTGGACGTTGATACAGATCTTTAGGAGTACCAATTTGCTGAATATCACCTTCATTCATTACTGCAATTCTATCAGAAACTGCCATAGCTTCTTCTTGGTCGTGGGTAACATAAACAGTAGTAATACCTACAGTATTTTGAATTTCTTTAATTACAGTACGCATTTCAACACGAAGCTTAGCATCAAGGTTAGATAAAGGTTCATCCATCAAGAGTACATCAGGGGTGATAGCAAGAGCTCTTGCGAGTGCTACACGCTGTTGTTGTCCACCGGAGAGACGCTCTGGCATTCTATCTCGATATTCTTCAATCTTCATTAATTTAAGGAATTGATCTGTTTTAGATGCAATTTCTTCTTTTGATAATTTTCTATTTTTAAGCCCGAAAGCTACATTCTTTTCTACAGTTAAGTTTGGGAAAATTGCATAGTTTTGGAAAACCATACCAATATTTCTTTTTACAGGATCCATATCGTTGATCCGAACGTCATTGAAGAAGAAGTCGCCTCCCTCAATTGAGTTAAAGCCTGCGATCATACGCAGTAAAGTTGTTTTACCACAGCCTGATGGACCTAAGAGGGTGAAAAATTCACCCTCTTTAATGCCCAAAGACAAGTCAGTGATAATAGTGTTATTGCCGTATTTCTTTACAGCATCGTTAATAGTGATTGTAACACTCATGGGTCTGACCTCTTTTATTTAAAAATTATTTGGAAGCTGCTTCAAAAAGTTTTGACCATCTAGCTTGCCAATCTGCTTTGTTTGCACCACAAAGTTCGAGGTTCTCATAAGCAACGTTGATTTCTGAGAAAGGAAGCATTTCTGGAGCTGTGTTGTTAATAGCTGGGTTAACAGGACGAGCTGTAGATTTTGCAACTTCTTTCTGTCCTTCTTCTGAGATAATCCAATCCATAAATAACTTAGCATTAGCCATGTTCTTAGCATTCTTAATAATAGCTGTACCAGCAGCGAGCCATACAGCACCTTCTTCTGGGTAAACTAAGCTTACGTTTGTAGCGCCATCAACTAAGAGACCTACACATGGATCTTCATAAGAAACACCAACTGCATATTCACCGCTTAAAGTACCTTTGTAGATAGCAGATGATGAGCTAAGGATAGTTCCATTAAGTTGTTTGATAAATTGTGCAACCCAATCCCAAGCAGCTTCATCGTATTGTTCTTTTCCCATAACGAGTAACATGTTGGTGAGTTCTGCCCAAGCACTTGAAGATGCTGCAGGGTTACCCATAGCAATGTGGCCTTTTAATTCTGGGCGAAGAAGGTCGTTATAACCTTTAAATTCATCAGGATTGAGACCTAATTTCTTGAAAACATCTTTGTTGATTAATAAAGCAGCTGAACCATCAAGACAGTATCTGGTAACGCAACCGTTAAGATTTCTGTAAGCTTCTGGTACTGCATCATTATTTTTTGAAACATATTGTTCAAAATATGGAGCATATTTGATACCGTTTGCATAGTTAACACCACCATACATGATATCTGCTTGAGGATTTTCAGTTTCACTTACAATTCTCTGTAAGCATTCGCCAGTTCCCATTGAAAGGATGGTTACATCGATTCCATATTTGTCTCCAAATACATTAATAGCATTTGCAAGAGCGTCTGTGTTTGGTGAATAAACTACTAGGCTACCACCACCAACTTTTGTTCCATTATCAGCTTCTTTTGCACCTTGTGCGAAAACCATTGGAAGAGCTAAAACAGCGATTAAAAGAACGATTAAAGCTTTTTTCATTATTTTCTCCTTTTTTCCTCTTATGGGAGGAATCAAACTATATTATTACATAGGTACAGTTGATTCTCAAGAAAAATGAGTGTTTTTTTAGTGAATCCATGCATTTAAAAGATATTGTTAACTGGCAGTATTAATTTGAGTAATAGAGTAATAATTTAGGAGAAAATAGCAGTATTACTATAAAATTTGTCTATTCTATAAAGATGTCCTTAATTTTTCTAAAAATAGCCTCTGCAAGCCTTAAATGGTCTTCTTCTTCCATATGTAGCTGGTCTGTAAGACTAGGTTGTGCCCAAATTTTTGCATCTAGCAAATAGGAGTTGGTCGCTTTTGCAACCTTTTCATATTCTTTAAATAGCATTTCTGTTTTTTCACGGCTAGTCTCATCAAAGCCTGCAAAGCGGGAAGTTGTAACTTTGTCGCCTACAAGTATTGGCGAGATAATCAAAACTCTAGGAATTGAGTAATGGCTATCACCATAACTAAAGTTATTGATGTAGTTAATCAGAGTTTCCAAGCCTTTTGCAATTAGACGAGGGGTGAGGTTGAAATAGGTTTTAGTATCATTAGTACCTAAAGAAAGGATAACTAAATCTAGTGGTTTATGTGACAGCATGGAATAAGGTAAGGCAGTAAGCCCTGAGCGATGAGGCTCAAAGGAATCCTCAAAGAGAGTAGTTCGTCCTCCCAATCCTTCTTCTATTATGTAATAATTTGAACCAAGTAAAGTTTGTAAACGACCGGGCCACCGAATCTCTCGAGGCCATCTGCCACCTGTAGGGTTTGTACCAAAGGTATTAGAATCACCAAAGCATAAGATGTTTATCATGTCTTTCATGATACACAACAATTGAAAAATTACAATTTCAATAAGAAAAGTTGTCAAAAATAATTACTATGCCTTACAATGGTAGAAAACTTGTAAGGAAGAGGGCGATGAATCATAAGGATAATTTAAACAACGGAAAGCTTTATTTTCCCAACGATGAAAGCATTATGGAAGTACAACTTCAGTATTTAGATAAACTCTATGAGTTTAACCAAACACGACCTAGTCAGTTAGAGCTAAGAGCGACAATGCTAAAAGAAATGTTTGCCGAGATTGGAAAGGATTGCTATATCGAACCACCGTTTCATTCTAATTGGGGTGGTCATCATGTCCATTTTG
>CAYYEN010000271.1:0-4922 GCA_964470795.1 uncultured Spirochaetaceae bacterium
GATTGCGTCTTTTGGCGGCTTTCTCCATACCTACGTTGATATTTTTACCACCGAAGAAGAATTTCATACCATGTTCGATCACGGGCTTTGGAATGAGATGCGTAAAAAATATAAGGCGGACGGCGTCTTTCCAAGCATCTATGACAAGGTAAAGCCTGAGCTTAACCCCATAGAACTCATGGAAGAAGCATACAACGAGGCCGTGCAGGAAGGGTAAGGGATTTGTTATAGCCTCAGAATTGATATATTAAGTATGAAGATGCTAAAAGCTGTTATTTGTAGTATACTTTTCTAAAAGAGAACGGAGGTACAACAATGCAGGGAATTAAGAATACCTCAAATGATACATTTCGCCGATTATTCGGTAATGGAATGCGCTACTTTATACCTAAGTACCAGAGGGATTATTCATGGGACATAGAGCAATGGAGCGATCTTTGGTACGATATAAAACAGCTCATTCACGATCAGGAATCTCACTATATGGGATACCTGGTACTTCAGACAAGTGACGATAAAAACTTCTTTGTTATTGATGGACAACAGAGGCTTACAACAATTTGTATTCTTATTCTGGCTGGAATAAAACACTTAAAAACACTTGGAAATACTGAATCAGAGAAAAAAGATAATGAAAAAAGAGCAGACGCTTTGCACTCCTCATTTATTGGAAGTATAGATGTTATGTCTCTTACATCTGTGAATAAACTTACATTAAACAGAAATAACAACGCCTTTTACTCAAACTACCTTTCTCCCTTACAGGAATTACCTGTAAGAAACTTGAACAGCTCAGAGAAATTAATGAAGAAAGCATTTGAAAATTTTTACCGCTGGATAAAGGAAGAATATTCAATAGCATTAAATCTCATAGACTTTATTACAGCCATAACAGATCAACTGTTTTTTACAGTAATTACAGTCTCAGATGAATTAAATGCTTTTAAGGTATTTGAGACCCTTAATGCACGAGGGGTACAATTATCATCTTCAGATTTACTAAAAAATTATATTTTTTCAATTGCAGATTCAGAAAGTCTTCATAAAAATCAACTCGATGCACTTGAAGATAATTGGTCAGAAATTGCAGATATTTTAAGAAAACAGCAAATTTCTGAATACCTCAGATACTTTTGGAATAGTACTCATAAAACGGTTCGAAAAAATCAGTTATACAAAACTATACGGGATGAAATAAAAACTGCTCAAGAAGCCTTTTTATTAATACGCGACATGAAACAGAAAGCTCATATTTATACAGCGCTGCAGGATCCGGGAGATGAACTTTGGAGCGGAAAGGATGAAATTAAAAAGAATCTTGAACTTCTGCAGTTATTTAATGTTTCCCAACCCTTATCCTTATTATTATCAGCCTATAGTGAATTAGACGAAAAAACCTTTTTATCTCTTCTCTCAAAAATTGTTGTCGTGTCTTTCCGCTATAATACTATTTGCGGTAAAAACCCGAATGAACAGGAAAATGTGTATAATAAAATTGCTGTTCAGATTTCATCACAAAAAAAGTTTGATGCTTCAGAATTGAGAGATTCAGCTATATACATAAACGACGAGGAATTTGAACAATCTTTTTCGTATAAAGAATTCTCTCATTCTACCCGTAATAATAGAATTGCGAAATACATACTTGCCCGTTTGGAAAAATTCGAATCAGCGACCTCATTTAATTTAGACGGCTACACACTGGAGCATATTTTACCCGACAACCCCGATGAAGCATCATGGCCATGGGAAGACAGAAAAATTCAGCTTTACCGGTATAGACTGGGCAATATGACACTGCTTGAGACAGGAAAAAATAATCACATCGGGAATGCATCATTCTCTGAAAAACAGGAAGTTTACAAAACATCTTCCGTCCTTTCGACAAAAACCCTTGGAATTTTGGATACTAAAGAATGGACGGAAAAAAGCATTGATGATCGACAGAGAAAAATGGCTAAAGAGGCAAAAGGCATTTGGAAGATATAGAAAGATTCCTTCTTTCATGCTATGAGCGGCACAAAAAGTAAAAAAAAGGATTCGTTAGCGTTCATTCGCGTGTATTCGCGGTTTGCTTTCTCTCCTTTCTGTACTTCCTGTCGTTTCTGTTAAGTCTGTTTTTTCCTTACCATGAACGGTACAGCCCCTAACAACGACACAGCTCCTGTTACCACAATAATGCCTCCAAGTCCGAACCTGTCTGATACAAGACCGAAAAGAGGTGCAAGAACAAAGGCGCTGAGCGTTACGATGAACGAAGAAAGAGAAAGCATTGTTGAGCGGACATCGCTTGTAACAAGCCGCTGAAGTTCTGCCTCCAGTACAACCGAAAAAAGAGCCATAAGTCCGTACCACAAAAAATAAAGCGGAATACCGATTACAGGCGGTAAAAAAATCGTAAGCGCAAAAACGATACCGCCAAGAATAAGAAGCATCACTACCTTTTTTTTCTTTGCCTTATCAGCAGAGTCGAAACTGAAGTGCTCTGCAAAAAAACTTCCCAAGCCCTGCACACCGAACCGTACTGCACTCCACACACCGATGAATACCAGCGGAACACCATAATTATCAAGAGCCCAGAGCCCGTCATATTCATCGACAAGACCGTAAGCCCCGCCTGCAAGACCGGATGCGGCAAGTATCGTGATAAGAGCCGGTTTTGATTTTACAAGATTGATTATCGACTTGAAAAAATCCTTCATTCCTTCTGTATGTTTCTCTTCATTTTTATACTCTTTGAGCGATAAACCAATGAGCGCAGAAATAAGGGCTGCACCGGATGAAACAAGAAGAGTGAGAGAAGGAGAATAAGCGTAGAGAATGCCGCCCGTGATCATAGCAAGGGCGATGCCTGCCATCTCTATCATCCCGCATACCCCTGCAGCTTTTTCATAAGAAATATGCACGTTTTCGTGCGTTACCGCTTCATAGAGCAAAGCCTGACGCGAGCCTGAGCAGAATGATTCCTGTACTGCCCAGCAGAAAAAACCTAAAACTGCAAACAAAAAAGACCCGTTTATAAGCCAGAGAAAAAAACCCGCCGCCTTTAAAATCATGCCTATGACCATCATCTTTTTTTTACTCCAAAAGTCTGCTAGAAATCCGGTAGGGAGTTCGAGAATGACAACAGGAAGCGCCCAGAACATCATCAATAATGACACATCCATGAGACTGAAACCGCGTTCGGTAAACATAATAAGATAGACGGGGTAGATGGGAACAAAGCCTTCAAAAAGAGAAAAAAGATAAAATTTTAATAATTTCATAAACACATAACCTCCATAAGAAAATTGAGAAACATTAAGTCTTTCATTTTATGGAGGACCCCGGGCATAGTATCAGCGTCATAAACCTGAATACATAATTATACGCAACATATAATAAATGTAATCGATGAAAACTTATACGTCAAGAAAAAACAGAACCTGCTTTTTCCCAGCTGATAATCCCTTTTATACAAATTTACAAGTCTTGTTTACTTTTTGTATAAACACAGTTTCATTGCTTTTCATACAGGCTTTCAAGCAGTTCAAGACAAGCAGTAGAAAAGCAAGAGAAATAATCTTCTCCACAATAATTTTACACTTCTTATTTCAAAAAAATAATCGGGTAATCTTCATTTGCATCATACACTAAACCTGCAGAATCGGTAAGAATATGACCGTACTTATCAACAGCCTGAATAGTAATTGTTGCGGCTATAATCGGGTCATCTTCGGGATTAAGACTGAATTCGGACGCAAGAGAATCAGGATCAGGAATGAGAAGAGTGTAATTAAGGTCCCTGACAGAGGCAATAGGATGACTGTAAGTAATCTCTTTTGTTTTAACAAAAAGCCAAACTTTATATTCTGCTGCATTTTTTACCGGCTCCCAAGAAAACTGCATAGCCTTCTCATAACCCGGCTTTATAATCTCCTTAGTTATTACTTTAAATTTCGGGTATATTTGAATATTAAACTCAGTTTTCTCCCCGGATTTTATTGTGACTGTTTCCGGATAATAAAACTTGCCCGCATCCTGCAGCTGATACGCATAAAAACCCAATACCAGTCTATAGGTACCGTCCGGAACAGCATAAAAGTTTAATAGACCATCGCTGCCGCTTACTGTTTGAAAATTATTTTCATCAGCTCCCGTACCCGGACCTAAAGCCATATACTTTTCATCATATGGCATCAGGTATGCACTAACACCTGCCAAGGTTTTTCCGTTGTAAGTTATGAGACCGCTGACATTTTTTTGCATGACACTTTCATTTTTTGAACGGAGGGTCTCAATCATTTTTAATCCGCTGCGTGAACGAAGCCATGGACTTTGAATTTCCAAATCGAAAGGTTCTTCTCCCCATGAAATTATCTCTGCACGGGAATCTTCAATCTCCTTAATTGTTTTTTGGAAACAAACTTCTGCCTCATCAAGCATTCCCTTCTCTAGGTACAGATGCCCCAGCTCTGCTAAAACACCGTCGGTATTGCTGCACTCATCAAACTTCTCTGATCCGGCAATAAACAAATAATCAAACGCCCCTTCCTTATTCCCCCGCACCCTTTCATTTCCAGCAAGATGGTAATAAGCCATTCTCGCCCGAAAGAAAGAATTCAGTTTTTCAAAGCCTTCTGCAGCTTTTATAAGGACGGCCTCCGCATCTCTAAATGAGCCAGTAGAAGTAAGATAACATCCGTATCTTTCATAAATATTCCACTTCCACATTTCCATTTTTTGAGCATCTGCTACCCGCAATATTTTTTGACCAAAAGCATCATCTTTTCGTACTGCACTTATTTGAAGATGCCGCGTATAACCGCCCCAAGCGGTTATTACAATTTCTTTTTTGTAGACAGCATCAATACCGTCTGTAAAAGGAAGAGAGCTAAGAATAAGGTCCTGTGTTTTTTCATGCGAGGGGAAAAAGCGGATCA
>CAYYEN010000272.1:0-3273 GCA_964470795.1 uncultured Spirochaetaceae bacterium
ACTGCTTCTAATGAAAGCAAAAAAAACGAGTTATTGTTATGGTTACCACCTTTTGGTGACGGTGATACCCTAGATATGGAGTTCTGGTCACAAACCTTAGCACCTTGGGCAAGCGCAAACAATGTTAACCTTAAAATTGAAATCACCCCTTGGGGCGGTTATGAAGAGAAGTACTTAACAGGTTTTGCTTCCGGACAGGGTCCAGATGTTGGTTATATGTATTCTGAAATGTTCAATGACTTCATCGAAATGGGTACTTTAGCGGATATGGAACAATATTTTACCCAAGCTGAAAAAGATAATTATATTTACTGGGCAAAGGGCAATATGAAGGGTGGCCAATATGCTATTCCTTTTATTGTTGGAAACCCAAGAATTCCATTCTTTAACATGGAACTTTTAAAAGCTGCAGGTTGGGAGAAACCACCATTAACCTGGGATGAACTTACAAAATGTCTTATCGATGTAAAAAACAGTGCAGCTAAAGATGTTTTACCTTTAGCTCAAGAATGGTCAGAACCTGCAATTGGCGCTTTAAACAACATATTCTACCCATATTTATGGCAGAGCAATGGCAGAATCTACAATAATGAAGGAAACAAAGTTGCCTTACTAGACAATGGTGGTGCTGTTGAAGCTGCACAATTCTTGTATGATTTACGTTTTAAATATAATGTTATTCCAGACTCTGCAATGGCACTTCAAGGAACTCAAGTAAGAGAACTTTTCCAAGAAGGTAAAGTAGCAGTCGGTAGCATGGATGCTAAGAGTGCTATTATGTTTAAAGACTTACCTTTTGAATGGACCTTTATCCCTTCCTTTGAAAACAAAACTCAAGCGATCTGGGTTGCAACTGATAGTTTAAT
The DNA here is from genome assembly GCA_964470795.1 of uncultured Spirochaetaceae bacterium. GTDB lineage: Bacteria > Spirochaetota > Spirochaetia > Sphaerochaetales > Sphaerochaetaceae > Bullifex. Next base: position 867 of record CAYYEN010000272.1, read on the forward strand.
CATGAGCGCAGCTTGCAAGAACAAAGAACTTGCAGCTTCCTTAATCAAGGAAATTACAAAAGCTGAGACAATGACTAAGTTCCACAAAGAAATTTCACCTTTCCCTCCAATCACTCGTGATGAAGAATACAATGATAATCCAATCTTTAAAGATTTATTTGATAACTATTCACAGTTTTTCCATCCACTTCCTGTTGCTGAAGGCTCCTTTAAAGTAATGGATTCCCTTTACAAAAACTTACAGTTGATGATGCTTAAGGATTTAACTCCAGAGCAAGCAATCAAGAATACTGTAGATTATTCTAATAGTATTTTATCACATTAATGATGTTATTTAGCTACTGTGTTCTGCGCAGTAGCTAAACTAAAGGTCTATCATGCAAAAGAAAAATAAAGAAGCGTTATTCGCTTACACTTATATCTTACCAGGATTTATATTGCTTTTAACTTTCTACTTAATACCGATTTTAATGGATGTAGTATTCAGTTTTACTAAATACAATGTTATCCAAAGTCCAAAGTTTATAGGAATGAAGAACTTCCAAAGATTAATCTCCGATAAGTTTATTTTAGCAGGAATTAAGAACACCCTAATTTACTCAGTAATTACCGTACCTATTCAAACCATAATCTCACTCACAATTGCCGCTTTATTAGCTTCTAAATTCAAAAGCTCAAAGTTTGGTGAATTTACTCGAAGCGCTTTATTTATTCCAGTTATAGCTTCTGCAGTTCTTATAAGTACTCTTTGGTTGAACTTATTAGCCTCTAATGGCCCTATTAATTATCTTATTAAATTATTAGGAGGAGAGCCTATCAATTGGCTTGGTGATAAAGTTTTATCCCTAGTCAGTGTCAGCATGACAGCTATTTGGAAAAACATAGGTTACTTTTTAGTAATCTTTTATGCAGGAATTTTAAACATTCCAGGTAGTTTATATGAAGCTGCTGAAGTTGATGGAGCAAGCCGATGGCAACAATTTTGCCATATTACGATTCCAGGCTTGTCTAGCGTAACTTACATGGTTATCACCCTTGGAACCATCTGGTCTTTCCAAGTCTTTGATATTGTTTACACCATGACCGGAGGAGGCCCCGGCATGTCGACGGTAACTTTAGTTTTGACAATTTATACTGCAGCCTTCAAAGAATACAATATGGGTTATGCCTCAGCAATTGCTCTACTACTCTTTTTGATAGTTCTATTTGTTCAATTCTTACAAAAGAAAATAATGAAAGGAGGAGAAAATGACTAAGTCCAAAACTTTAAACTTTAGCAAAGGAATTATTGGCCTTTTATTGTTAGTTATGGCATTACTCGCTACCTTCCCTTTTATCTATATGGTTTTAATTTCTTTCACTCAAAAACAAGTATTAGATTTTACCTTCAACATTTCTGAGTTTTCGATGGTAAATTATCAAAGGGTCTTTAGAAACTTTAATATTTTAACCAACCTTAAAAACAGTATAATAGTTACTGGTATAGCGTGCTTGTTGAATTGCTTATTTTCCTCTATGGCAGCTTATGTTTTTGCAAAAAAAGAATTTCCTTTTAAAAATGGGTTATTCGCAATCTATCTCGCTACCATGATGATACCCGGCCAAGTTACGCTAATACCAGTTTTTACCATAATTAAGTCTTTAGGTCTTATGAATACCTACCCCGCTTTATTCTTACCTATTATCAACGCCTTTGGAGTATTTTTGATAAGACAGTTTATGTACAGTGTTCCAAATGATCTAATTGATGCAGCAAGAATTGATGGTTGCGGAGAAAACAGAATCTTCTTTACTATCGTCATCCCTTTGATAAAATCTGTCTTAATTTCATTAGTAATCTTCACTTTTATCTCAAGCTGGAACGACTTCTTATGGCCTTTAGTTATTGTTACAAAACCGGAAATGCGTACCTTAACTTTGGCAATATCTGCCCTAAGAGGCAGTTATTCAACTAACTACGGTCTTGTAATGGCAGGTTCTACTTTAGCATTCTTACCACCATTCATCTTATATATCTTATTACAAAAACAATTCATGGAGGGTATCGCACTCAGCGGTATTAAAGGTTAATATGGCAAATTATAATTTTTTTATTACCTCATCGTTGGAAAAAGTATTTCCAAATATTAGACCCGTTGCTTTGACTCAAAGCTTATCGACGACATTAGAGGAAAAGATATCGGTACAATTATGCTACTTTTTGGAGTCTCCTAGTGAGGTTTATCCTCCTAAATCCTTTAAAGTAGAAGTTAAAGGTGATGTTGAAGAAGTTCAATTAAGAAATGTTGAATTAATTGCATCCCAGCTCCCTTGCACAGAAAACAATGATCAATACTATCTAAGTACCACACCAGGACTTTTTCCAGACTTACTAACCCCTAATAATGGGATTATCAGACCCCTTTTT
>CAYYEN010000272.1:3283-4912 GCA_964470795.1 uncultured Spirochaetaceae bacterium
CAATTTAAGAGTTTATGGGTAGATTTCAAGTTCTCAAAACCTGGAGTAAAAAAACTAACTTTTCACTTAACTGAATGTGGTAACGAATACTATAACGGACAAGAATTACCTAAAGAATTATTAGAGTTTACAGCTCCTCTAACCCTTGAAGTTATTGACAAGAAATTACCTAAATTTGATATCATCCACACTGAATGGTTTCATTCTGACTGTTTAGCTGACTACTACAACGTTGAGGCTTGGAGTGAGAAGCACTGGGCTATCGTTCAAAACTTTATAAAAACTGCCAATAAAGATTGCTATATCAATGCAATTTTGACACCTATTTTTACTCAGCCTCTCGACACCCAAGTAAATGGCGAGAGAACTACTGTACAACTTTGTAATATCTTTTTAGATAAAGGACAATATTCTTTTGATTTCTCTCTTCTTGCGCGCTGGTGTGCAATTTGTAAAGCTGAAGGAATTGAGTACTTAGAGCTTGCTCACCTCTTTACACAATGGGGAGCACAAAAAACCCCTAAAATATTTGTTAAGGAAAATGGTAAACTTGTTAAAAAGTTTGGTTGGCATGTGGATGCAACAGATAGTGAATATCGTAAATTCTTAGAAGCATTCCTACCTGCCTTGATTAAGCAGTTAAATCTTTTAGGCTATGATAAGCAACATCTATTATTTCATATCTCTGATGAGCCAACAGAAGCGCAGCTTGAATCCTATAAAAAGGCAAAAGATATGGTAGCAGATCTACTAAAAGGTTGTACTATAGTTGATGCACTATCTAGCTTTGAGTTCTATAAAAAGGGTGTTCTTGAAAACCCCATTCCTGCAAATGATCATATTCAGCCCTTTATTGATAACGGCGTTGAGAATTTATGGACATATTATTGTGTTGCACAAGGATCTTTTGTTCCAAATCGCTTCTTTTCACTTCCTTCTGCAAGAAACAGAATTATGGGCCTCTTGATGTACTACTACAATATTAAAGGCTTTTTACATTGGGGGTACAATTTCTACAATTCTGCCTATTCGATCAACCATATTGACCCTTACAACAATTCTACCGCGGGTAACTTCTTTCCAAGTGGCGATGCTTATCTTGTATATCCTGCTTCTAATTATGAAGCACTGTTATCGCTCCGAGCTGAAGTGCAAACTGACGGTTTTGATGATTACCGAGCGCTAAGACTACTTGAGAAAAAGATGGGTCGAGAGTATGTTATTAGCTTGATAGATAAACAAGTTGGCTATAAGATTACCTTTAAGCATTATCCAAGAAGTTCTCAATTTCTTTTAGAATTTAGAAATACTATAAACACACTGCTTTAGGGGATACAATGACAGTTCTTGAAAGAAAAAACAATAAGACCTATGCAATTTGCTGCCTTACCAACCTCTTTAGCTCAATTGGTGTAGTTTTTCCACTATTAATGGTCCCTCTGCGGGACCTTTACGGCATTACCTATACACAATTTGGTATTCTAATTTCGCTAAATTTCTGTGTTCAGATAATCTCAGATGTGCTATTTTCAAAACAGGTAGATAAGTATGGTTTTAAAACCTTTGCAGTGCTAACTCCATTAGTTTCCTCTCTTTCAATGATATTATATGCTCTGACCCCTATTTTGT
>CAYYEN010000273.1:0-4910 GCA_964470795.1 uncultured Spirochaetaceae bacterium
AGTTTTTGCTAAAATAAAAAAAGTAAATTGATAAAAAAGTAAAATTATTATTGATTGTTAAAAAGTGTTCACATTTTATTTAGAATATTATTTTTGATTGTTCGTTTTGGTTTTGAGTTGTTTTGCTCCTGGTGAAAATAAAGTCAATGTGCTGTTGTTCTCCTGGTGAAGATTGTTTGTTGCTCCTGGTTATCTCCTGGAGATTATAAATTGATATGCTTTTGATGATGATAATTGTTGCTGTTGTTCTCCTGGTGATGATTAAGTTATTGTTATTCAATATCTTAAGTGTTATTAATGAAGTGATAATATATGCTGTTTTTTGGTGAGTTTTGTATGGTGAAAAATTTTTTTGAGGGGGGGCGTATCGTGAAACTTCGAGGGGCGTGGCGTGGGGCATATACATATACCAACCTACCACTAATACAAAAAATCCAATTCTAAATATAATTACAATTAAAAAACCACTTCAAATCTATTCAAAATATAATCTAATTCCACTACAAAACTATTTTAATAACTTATAATAAAAATGTGATATAATAATTGTGAGGTGATAAGATGAATCTATATAGCGATAATATATCTTATGTAATAGAGGAAAAAATAAAACCAAATATCAAGTTAATTCACGATATGAAAATAAGGGGATTAAAAGATAAATATATAGCACAAGCACTAGGGATAAGTTTAAAAAGTTTCAATGAGGCAAAGGAAAGATATGATGTTTTAAAAGACACATATGATGACGCAATGGAAATATTTTGTGCTGAACTAACAGATATCGTAGTTCTAAGAGCATTAGGACAAGATGGTAGAAAAGATAAAGATGGTAATCTATTACCTGCTGATGAGAAGTTAGCATTTAAGTTGTTAGAGAAATTAGACCCTAGATTTAGTTTCAAGGGTGAGATTAAGCAAACTGTAACAATAGAGAATATAATAAAAGAAATAACTAATAAAAGAAATAGTGAGATAGAACTTGAGGAAGAGGAGGGTGAAGAAGAATGAAAAAGAACGGGTTTATATGGTTGTTGATTATTATGTTATTGGTGATGGGGTTATCTTTTTGGAAGTTAAATTATAATGAGAAAAAAAGAACAAAAGATTATAAAACGGTTGAAGAATGGGCGATAGAAATAGCGAAAGAAGATTTTTTCTATATTAGAGAAAATGATGAAGTTTATTTATATACCATAGAAGAATTTTATGTAGGTAATTATAGAGATGACGACTATGGGAAATATTTTAGAGTGTTTAAAGTTGAGATGATGGATGATGGTGGAAATAGTGAAACATATCTTGTGGCTATAAAATATAATAGAGATAATCACTTTATAGCGAACTTTAAACGATTCTTTGGAGCAACTAAAGAAGAGAAGTTTGGTAAAGAGCATATTGTTTGGGCAGACTATGATGAAATATAGATAGCAATAAAGGAGAATCGAAATAGATGTCAAATAAAAAAGATAAAACGTTTATGGATATATCTAAGATGACTGATATAGAGGAGTATATTGCTAATCCTAGAAAGTTTATAGAGAACTTTTGTTATATCATCACTAAAAATGCGACTTTTGAGTTGTTGAAACTAAATAAGCCACAAAGTATTGTTATGGATTATGTGGAGGAGTGTTTAAGGGAGAAAAAACCAATTAGAGTTAGGATATTAAAAGCGAGACAGATGGGTTTCTCTACGTTTATAAGTGCCTTAGGCTTTTGGTGGGCAACAATGAATGAGAACTCAAGTTATGCTGTGGTTGCTCATAAAGAGGATTCAACGGTTAGTATCTATGATAAAAATAGGATATTTTATGAAAACTTACCACCAGCACTAAGACCAAAGACTAATAGATTTAATAGTGAAAAGATAAGTTATGATTACTTAGCACAAGATGGAGTTAGTGGGGGACTAAAAAGTAGGATTTTCTTTGGGACTGCTGGAGGGACTGAACTATTTCGTGGGGAGACTATTTTGTTCTTACATAAGAGTGAGAAAGCGTTCTGGGAAAATGTTAGTATGTTAAATAAATCATTAAATGCTTCCGTGCCACAATTACCATTTACGGCTGTGTTTGATGAATCAACTGCGAATGGTTATAATCACTATAAAGATGAATGGGACGCAAGTGTCAAAGGTAATAATGATTATAAACCGTTCTTTTTTGGTTGGAATATGATGGAAGATTATCAAATGGAAGTTGAAGATGGTTTTGAGTTGTTAGATATTGAAGAAGAATATATGTTGATGAATGATTTAACACTAAAACAAATGAGATGGAGACGAAGTAAACTAGTAAACGATTATAGTTATGATTTAAATGATATTAAAAATGATGATATCGATGACTTTAAACAAGAGTATCCTCTAAATCCAGAGGAAGCCTTTATTTCTAGTGGTAAAAGTGTGTTTCCAAGCAAAGTTGTTCAACAAGGTTTAATGTGGAGTAGAAAAAATAGACCTAAGAAGTATTATGAAATACAAAGTGTTCCTATGAAAGAAACGCTAGATATCTATGAAGAACCTGAAGTATTGGAAATAGAAGAATATGACCAAGTTGTTGTCTATGATGATGAAAAACAAAAATATGTTTACAAAGATACAGATTTATTGATTGGTAGAAGATATAGATATACTAATTATCTAGTCGCTGTTGATACTAGTGGTAGTGGACAAGATAGAAACGTTATAACGATTTGGAACACATATAGTAAAAGAAAAGTTGCTGTATGGAAAAGGGTTCATATTAGTGAAGAGTTATTGGCTAAGGTTTGTGTTGAGGTTGCTAAGTTGTTTAATAATGCAGTTATAGCACCAGAAGTAAACTTCTCTCATTCGTTGATAGGATTTATTGAGGATTTAGGATATGATAATCTATATATAGGTGAGAACTTCACTAGAGTTGATAAAAAGAAAGAAACTCTTGAATATGGTTGGAAAACTACTACCATTACTAAACCTCTATTAATAAGTAGTATGAAAAAAGCATTAAATGATGATTATACAATTTGTCCTGATTTAGATTTTTGGGAAGAAGCAGAATATTATCTACAAGGTAAATCACCAAGTGGTAAAGATACATATAATAGTGCTAATGGTCACCACGATGATAATGTAATGAGTAGTATGATAGGTAGATTCTTATGCGATAGTGTTATGGTAAATCAAAACTATACATATAGTAGAGAAAAGGATTTATTTGCTAGAAATAAAAATGGTATAAAAGATAATTTTAATGATATAATAGGAGTAAAAGGTGGGCTATTAATTGGTCAAGAAAGTAGCAAACCTAAAAAATTTAAAAAAGGGGTGTTTAGGAATAATGCGTAAATCTAAAAAAATAGAAGAACTAGAGAAAGAATTGTTATTAGTTAATAAAAAACTTCATTTTTCTTATAAAAAGAATGAGGAAAATATGAACGAAATAGAAAACCTCAAAAAAACTATTTCTAAGTTAGAAGAATTGATAGATAATCAAGTAAACGTTATTAATGCACTAGAAAATGAAAATGTTAAAAAAACTATTAAAAGGAATAACGACACAAAAAAATGGTTGAATGGTTATTATGGTGAAAATGATGAAAGATAATAAAAAAAGAACAACAAGAGTCCATGATTTGTTTTCAATAGGTCAAGGATATAAAAATGGTTCACTTAATCTTGATAAAGAAATTACTAGAAGTATAAATTTTGTTGAGGGTAAACAATGGACTAACGCAGATGGAACAGATGATTATCCAAAAATAGTTTTAAACTTTATAAAACAAATTATGAAAGTTAGACAATCTGGTATTTTGCAAAACGATTATTCATTTTTAGTAAACACTTTAAAGTTTGAGGATACCGAAAAAATTCAATACTTCTTAAAATATTTATATAATCAAACAAGAGTTAAAAAGAAAAATATAAAAGTTATTGCTGATAATTTTAAAAAAGGAACTAGTGGTTTATATTGGTATTGGGATAATGATACAAGAAGTTTACTTTCTGATGAAATAGGTTCTTTGAAATGTGATGTTTTTGATATTAGAAGATTAGTAGTAGCAGACCCCGAAATACAAGATATTCAAGAACAAGAATGGTTGATTTATAATATTAGAGAAAAAGTTGGTGCTTTAAGATATAAATATCCAGATAAAGCAAGTGAAATTCATGCAGATGGATACAATCCAACAAGTTCAACCGAACAAGAAATGGGTGGACAAAACGAAGAAGATGAACTAACCAACGTATATACTTATTTTTATAGAAATGAAGATGGTCAAGTTTGTTATTCTATCCATACTGAAACAATAGAATTACAAGAACCTCAATTTTTAAATCCATTATACAAAGGTAGTTTAGAAGAAATGCCAAACACGTTATCTGTAAATGATAAAAAAGAAAAAAAAGAAAAAACAGAAACAGTGTTTAGTTTATATCCTTTTGCAGTTTATGTTATGGATGAAAGAGACAATAATTTTTATGGATTGCCAGGTGCTTATGAATTTATCGAGGCTCAAAAATCTATAAACGCTCACTTTTCTACATATGATTATGCTACTAGTCAAAATGTTCTAGGTGGATTCGTTATGAAAGATGGAGTTCTAGGAGACCAAGAAATAACAACTGAAAATGGACAAATTATTAATCTAAAGATGTTGCCAGGTGAAAGAGTTAGTGATGTTTTTGGTAAAATGCCAGTAAATAATATTCCATCTGATAATTTAAGTTATAGTAGCGTATTAGGAAATAATCTAAGAACAGTTAGTGGTGCAACTAATATTCAAATGGGTCAAGCAGATTATAGTAATCAAACAGCAAAAGCAACAGAGATGTTATTAGCAAGAGCAAGAGAAAATAGTAGTGATTATGCTATATTGTTTGAAGAGTATATGAAAGATGTTGCTAATATTATGTTTATGTTTGC
>CAYYEN010000274.1:0-4904 GCA_964470795.1 uncultured Spirochaetaceae bacterium
CTCTCACATTTTGACGTCAGGTCGCTCAGAATTGGCACGAAAGAGGTCTTATTCGCACGGTAATGGAGAGGATATACTATGGCGCTTATTGATCGCATTAAATATGACGGGTCTCCAGAACGTCTGGTCTGGAAGTATGATAAAGAGAACATCACACTGGGAGCACAACTCATTGTAAATGAAAGCCAGGAGGCAATATTTTTCAAGGGTGGACAGGCTCTGGATGTTTTCGGACCCGGCACCCACACGCTATCGACCAAAAACTTACCGTTATTGGGGAGACTTGTTAATTTACCGTTTGGTGGAGAGACTCCATTCACCGCGGAGATATATTACGTCAATCAGGTTTCCCGTCTTGATTATAAATGGGGCACTCGAACACCCATACCGGTTGAGGACCCAAAATACGGGGTGCTTGTTCCTGTAGGTTGTTTTGGGCAGTTCGGACTTCGAGTTGCCGATTCGCGGTTATTTATCACCCAGATTGTGGGAACTATGCCCGAATGGAAAGGAGATATGGTACTCGAATATTTCCGCGGGGTGATTCTCACCAGGGTGAAAGACATTGTAGCAAAATACGTTGTGGATAGGAACCTCTCGATTGCTACTATCACAGCCCGGATTGATGAAATATCACAATTAGTTGAAGAGCGTCTCAGGGACGAATTCGCCAAATACGGTCTTGAGTTACTCAAATTCTTCATCACATCAATCACCATCCCAACTGACGAGTTGAAAAAGATCCAGGAGATTGATCTCAAAGCCCGGGAGATTGAACGGCTTGGCGACCAGCGATACCAGATGATGCGGGGCTTCGATGTTATGACGGAAGCTGCAAAAAATCCCGGCGCTCCCGGGACGTTAATGGGTGCTGGCATCGGGCTTGGAGTCGGCGCCAGGATGGCTGGACCGTTCGCTTATATGACGGATCAGGCAACACAATCGGTTACACAGACGCCACCGGGTAATTCATCTGCATTGATATGCCCAAAATGTCAGGCAAACCTTCCTGCAGGTAGTCAGTTCTGCATCAAATGTGGTGCAAATCTTACGACAACGTCTGTGTGTCCATCATGTCGACAGGCTCTGACGACTCGTTCTAATTTTTGTCCTCATTGTGGCAAAAAAATTGTATCGACTGCCAGCTGTCCTTCATGTGGTGCCCAGGTTCCTGAAGGGGCGAAGTTCTGTCCCGAGTGTGGTAAAACCCTTTGAAGTATCGATTAGAACGAATGTGTGGTGGTAAACTAAAATGACTCATAATAACCGTAATCTTCTGATTCAAGTCGCCGCTTTACTTGTTGCCCTGTCTTTTACTATTGGCATCTTCCTGTCATTCGCACCGGATACACCCCGCTACTCATACTGGATAGCGATGATCGACGTGTCTTTGATGGTAATTATAACAGGGATATATGGAATTTATAATTTCCAGCTTTTTACAAAAGATGCAACAACTAAACTGCCTGCGGCAATGCACATCAGCATTGGAAGTACGATCGGCATCTTCCTGATTGCAAGTGCGTTAATAGCCACTGTATTCCTTTTGGTTTTCAATAATAGTTCTTTTGACCAGGCATATCTATTGATAATTCTTGGTAAATGGTTACTACTGATCTTAATATTGGTGGCTATGTGGTCTATCGGACAGGAAGGTGAGGGAGTTATCCATGGTCGTCCGCGAGACGAGCAAATGGCCCTGTATAACACGGTGCAGCAGACGTTGATCGAGTTTCGTCAGTTGCCGTCCAGTGATGAAAGCAATACGTTGCAGAGGGAGATTGATGATGATCTTTCTACGATCCGAAATCAAATTCGTAGTCGTGTTTCTGCAAATAAGATGCAAGACGATGAGTATGAACTCATACGTGATCTCTTAAATGATGTGAGAAGCACAATACGTGAAGTCAATGGTTCCGCAGAAGGCGAGCGTTTGGCAAGCTTCATGCGCATTCAAGATGCTGTTCAAAAAATCCTGGTAACCGGTCAACTCCACCGCTAAGCCCGCAATGGAGATACAATGAACTCTCTCCCCCATCATTTTCAGTACCCTGTTCCTCCCGGCAGATCATTGAATCCCACAAAATCCCCGTAATTTTAGCCGAAACCTTTCAGCATATCCCTTATTCTCTGGCGAGATCGCATATACTTCATTCATCTTCTTCCCGGCGGCCAGGATCTTGAGTTGCACCCAATCGGAGCGGTACCAGTCAGCAGTATCCAGCGGGTCCTCGGTATCAAGGATAGATCCGTCATCCCCCCGCTTTATCGCCCCGCGGGGCCAATACCATAAGGATGAAACTGCTCTTCGAACTCTCCGGCGAGCACCCCGATCTCCCGGTTGCTGAACTGGAGTGCGTGGGCACCGTCCTCGACCGGCGGACCCAGGTCGCCATCGCGGAGTGCCCGGACCCGGGGGCCGTCGGGAGGCTTGCCCTGACGCACGTGGTGATGGAGTACCTCGGCGAGTGCGAGCCCTCGAAGGATGCGCTCGCGGCCCTCCTCCGCGACCTCGCCATCCGGACCGAGAAGCCGTTTGCCGGTCGGGTGAAACTGATCCAGGGGGCCCACATGGATGTGCCGCGTCTTGAGGTCGAGAGACTGATCGGGGGGCTCGTCGCCGGCCCGGTCTCGCTCCGTGAGCCCGTCGAAGAGTACCGCGCCGTCGTCTCGGATGACCGCTGCTACTTCGGCCGCGTGATTGCGCGGATCGACCGGGGCGGGTTTGAGTTCCGGAACCCCATGCGCCGGCCGTTCTTCCACCCCGGCGTGATGATGCCCCGGATGGGCCGGGCGCTCGTGAACATCTCCCTGGTCCGGCCGGGGGAACTGATCTTCGACCCCTTCTGCGGCACCGGCGGAATCCTTCTTGAGGCCCGCGAGATCGGCGTCCGGGTGCTCGGCAGCGACTTCGACCCCGCCATGGTCGCGGGCTACCGGCAGAACCTCCCCGGCTCTGACGTGATGATCGCCGACGCCACGGCGGTCCCGATCTGCGACGGCGCCCTGGATTCGGTCGTGACCGACCTCCCCTACGGCCAGTCGGTCAGGATCCACGGGGAGAGCATGGACCGGCTCTATGACGGCTCGCTCGCCGAGATCCGGCGGATCCTCAAGCCTGGAAGGCGCGCGGTCGTCGTCACGCACCGCGACATCGCGCCGATCGCCGCCCGGCACTTCACCATCCTGCAGGAGCACGAGCAGCGGGTGCACAGGAGCCTGACGCGCAGGATCCTTGTGCTCGGATAACCACACGAAAAAGGGGGCTTCTCATACCGCCTTTTCCTCACCCGGCACGGCCTCCCGCCGGGTGCCGGCCCCGGTTTTATGAGATCCCCGGGCGAATTTTATAGGTGGAAATAAATTTTAAACGATACGGCCTTTATCTCGTCCGGTGGCAGCTCTCGACGCCGCTCCTTGCCGGTGTCCTCTACCTGCTCGCGGGCCTCGGAGCACTGGCCGCCACCATCGTCGCCAACCTCATCGGGGGCCTCATCTTCTTCTGGGTCGACCGGTTCATCTTCACCTCAGAGACGCTCGCCGCCCAGTGGGAGGTCAAAGAGGAGGTGCGCTGCGTGGACTGCGGGAAGATCGCCCGCGGCTTCCGCCTTGTCCGTGCGGAGAACTAGGATAAGTCCAACGATCCGGCGCCCGAGTTCCGGTGCGAGGAACTCAAGAAGCGGGGCGTCAGGCACTGAAGGGAGCCCCCCCTTCCCCCTCCCCCCTCTTCCGGGACCCCTTTCCTCCACCGCAGTTAGACTGCCCCGCTCTTCTCAAGTTCTGCCTCTCCTCAGAGTCCCGTCGCGATAACCCCCACCGCCGCGAGCGTCACGCACGCCCCGATCTGGATTGCCATGTTGTCGTCGAGCGGGAAGTATGCCTCGATGACCCCGGCGACCCCCGCCACCACCACCGCCGCCCACCACGGGAGAAGGAGGGTGAGCGCGAACGCGGCCGCCGCCGCCCCGGCAGCCGTCCCCTCGAGCGACTTCTTGCCCCGGAGGACGTGCCGGCCGAACCGGACCCCGATGAGCGTTGAGACGCTGCCGAGCACCCCGACCGTGACGAGCCCGACCGCAGCGTACTCCCTCCCGAAGACCGCGAGACAGAAGAGGGCGCCGGCGGAGTAGGCGATGGCGCCCTTGAGCGGGATCTTCCCCTGCCGTTCGGTCTCGTCGAATACCTGCGAGAAGACCGGGACGTCGTAGCCGCGGGTGAAGGCGTCGCAGAGGAGGAAGACGGCGACGAGCACGGTGCTCAAAAAGACAAACGCCCATCGGTCATTGAGAAGGAGGATGATCCCGGCGCCGATGACCCCCATGAGGAGGTGGACCGTCTGGCGGAATGTCTCGCCCATTGCATCCGGATGGGCGCCCCGGATGATAAAGTACGGGTGCTCACCGCCGCGGTCCCGTCGCTCTCCCGGCAGCAGTCACCTTAAAGTAGTCTCCTTCTATCCTACACCCCTTGAGGAGAAGATCATGGCAGAGGTACGAAAATACGTAAACCCGCCTGCGGCCGAAGTGATATGCGAGTTCCGGTTCCCCCAGGAGACCACCTGGGACATGACCTACCCCGGCTTGCTCTACAGCAGCCTGAAAGAGACCTACCCGAAACGCGACCAGCGCTACGTCCGCGAGGTGGTGATGCTCGTCGGCCCCGAAGGGCTCCGCGAGGAACTGTTCGTCACCGAACGGTCGATATTCCTTGCCGAAGACGAGGGCTGTGCCGTCCAGGTCGGCCCCCGCCTTCTCACGGTGAGCTGCCAGAAGCCCTACGTCCACTGGGAAGCCTTCTCGGAGCGGATCAAGAGCGTTTTTGACCGGTTCCGGGACGTCATGGGGGTCGACGCCATCGGGACCATGAACCTCCGCTACGTCAACCTCATCGAGATCCCGGAGCGG
>CAYYEN010000275.1:0-2452 GCA_964470795.1 uncultured Spirochaetaceae bacterium
TGTATCACCAGAAAATAAATCATTAACATTCAAATAAAATGGAAAATTCTTTAGCAGTTCAAAAGATCAACATGTTTGATCCGGTTCAATTCGAGTCACTTCAAAGACTATGTAAAATGTACGTCAGCTCCGAGCTGGTACCAGAAACATACCGACCTATTCCAAATAAGAGAACCGAACAGCAAGCAATCGCAAACTGCGTTATTGCTATAGGAATGGCTCAAAGGATGAATGCAGACCATTTAATGGTAATGCAGAATCTGGACGTAATCCAGGGAAGACCCTCCTTCTCGGCTAAGTTCCTTATCGGTATGGTAAACTCATGCGGCCGGTTTGCTCCGATTCGTTACAAAATGACCGATTTAGGAGAGATCAAAAATGTTCAATACCAGGAAAAGGTATGGGTAAACGGTCAATCAAAAATGGAAACAAGGACCTATCCTAATCCGATCAAGAACATTCAATGTATCGCCTACACAACAGAGAGGGGCAGTGATGAAGTTTTGGAATCCTCCCCTATCTCTATTGAGATGGCAATCAAACAGGGTTGGTACACAAAAAGCGGTTCTAAATGGCCGGACATGCCCGTTCTGATGCTTCAATACCGCGCAGCTTCATTCTGGCAAAGAACTTACGCTCCGGAACTTTCATTGGGTATGATAACTCAAGAGGAAGCAAGGGACATAGAAGATACAGAATACATTGAAATTCCGGAGGAAAAGCTCAAAGAAAAGGTTAACGAGCCAAAGAAAGAGTTTGTTCCGGAAAAACAGCCGGCTCCTGAAAAGAAAGTTAGCGAACCATCCTTCTTAAGTGGTGTAGAATGAACCTTTATGTATTAGGTAGCAGCTCCTCCGGGAACTGTTACCTTATCTACAACGAACGGTCTATACTTATTATTGAAGCAGGTGTACCATTCAAAGAGCTTAATAAACTTCACCTATTTGACCTTAAAAAAGTCGTAGGGTGCATTATTACTCACGAACATGGAGATCACGCTTCACGAGTGAAAGAATACCAAGATAAAGGGATTAAATGTTACGCCTCCTCAGGTACCATTTTAAAGCTAAATGAGAACGTAAAAAACATCTCTCTATTTAGCTCAAAAGATTTTGAGGTATTTCACTTCCCAGTAGACCATGATGCTTCCGATCCGGTAGGCTTCTATATTAAATCCGGAGATGAAACCATACTATTTGCAACCGATACATACGTTTTAAGATATAACTTTAAAGACTTGACTTCTATCCTTATTGAGTGCAACTACTCCATGGATATACTTAATGAGAACCTTAAAAACGGAAAACTAAGCGCGTCACGAAGAGAAAGAACAATTTTATCTCACATGGAGCTTAATGTATGTTTAGACACCATAAAGTCAAACGACATCAAGAATGTGAATAAGATAGTCCTACTCCATCTTTCTGATTTAAACTCCGATGAAGATCTGTTCGTAAGAACCATTGAAGAAAATCTAAAGATCAAAACGTATGCGGCTAAGAAAGACTTAAATATTGACCTAGATACACCATTCTAATGACAGATTTAAGAGTAAACACACCTTTCGGACAGGCTACTGTAACTGAAGATATGGGAGATTATGTTCAGGTTAAATTAGGCTTACCACATAAAGATGGTAACAGAGAATATTATCTCTGGGTATTCGATAAATCAGAGGTAGATATTATAATATATTGATAATTAAACATAGTTGAACATTATGAGAACAAAACTTTATAAAATAAAGGGTACACTCGAGTACGCAAATGCGCAGGAAGTATATTGCAATCTCCCTGATTGTAGAAAAAGTAAGATCGAAAATTTAGTAAGCAAAGAGATTTACAGCGCTTTAGTTTTTGACAGATATGTATTAGATAATATTGAAAAATATTGCGATGAATTTTTTAACTGCAAAGAGCGTGGACTTTCTTACGAACTTGGATGCTATTTTCAAACGAGGAAGTACGAACATGATGGTATGATAGACAGCGATATTCAAAAATTTAGCGCACTTCTTAAGGTATATGATAAATTATCTTTTCCAAAAGAATGTGTGTTGGTCCAGTCTCTAATAGCTTCTCTGTTTAAATTTAAAGAATCATGGCATAATTACGAAAAAACAAATCCAGAATTATTCGAATGCGAATAGTTCAAATCCGAACAGTCATGAAAATAGAAATAGAAAAAACAAACGACAGCCCATTCATTGTAAAGTCAGGCGGTAAAACATCTGAACCTTTAGGATGGGAAGAAATGTTAGGGCTTATAGCTGCACTCACTATTCCGGATAAAAAACCTTGTATTCATTGGATGCATGAAGAGATACGGGATGTTCCTTTTGAGGAGATACCGGATAATCCTTTTGAAGGAGAAGTGTGTAATAGCATTCTTCTTTCTATTGGTGGTAATTATCCAAATTGGACGTTTCTTGATGATAAAAGGTTAGAACTTA
>CAYYEN010000275.1:2552-4898 GCA_964470795.1 uncultured Spirochaetaceae bacterium
GTAGAAGTAGTTGGAAGAGGGTGCGATTTAGCTTCCTACATGGCTAGGACTGGTAAGATGCTTGCAGATGCTAAGAAGATCTACAATGGAAAAAAGAAAGAAGAAATAATTGAAGCAATCTCCTACATATCTAATTGCAAACTATCCGGTAAAGTGCAAAACGCTTTAGTGGACTCAATATGTCAGGAGGAAAAATACCTGGTAGATTGGATTGATAGACTAAATGCAACATGCACGCACCAATTAGACTTCTGCCGGTCCATAATAAGTAAGAACAAAGAAGAATTAAGATTATCAAATTTAGGAAGAGAATTCAAATGAGCCAGTATCAATACGTAGAAGAAGCCATCTCAAAAGAAAAGGCTTCAGTACAAGCGTTAAACGACGCAAAACAAACAGAAAAAGAGCTTCTCAAACAAGGGAAGCTCTTTTTGATTAAGAGAGGGAAGACTATTATTCACACAACTTATCCGGAAAAATATGATACACGAAGTGAAGATTCCAACTGGATGTAAAGCATCCGTTTCAGTAGACAATGAAAAGATAGTTGTCCTTATTGATCCTGTAGAAGATTTTGTAACGATTGACGTAGACACAAATTCTATTAGAAATGAAATTGTTGTTCCGAAAAATGAATTTAATGCAGACTCAAACTTTCAAAAACAAATGAACGGCAATATCACTATTACAGGTTACGAAGCAGATAGATTATCCGGAGCACTTTGTGACGAAGACGGTCGAATTTTTACAAAGATTCATCCTGGAATGGTAGTTAAGGCTGAAACCGGACACATAGCTTTGGTTGGAAGCTCCGACTGTACCGTAGTGCTCACTCCGGACAAAGAGATCCAACTAAACCAGACATGTAATTTCCCGTTTGAATATCACGCTACAAAAGAAGAATGCGATGAGCTTTTTGAGCAACTTAAAATACAAAAGGCTCTTGAAGTTCATCCAACAGGAGCAATTGTAGCATGGTCGCCAACATTAAACGAACAATACGAAGTTATAAATTCATATCTAAAACCTTCAAAATGTGTTTCAGATGGTAGTGATTTAGATTATATATTGTGGGAAGTTGGTAATATGTTTCCGGTTGGATTCATCACAGAAGAAAAACAAAAACAGATAGAAGAGACATTAAAAAACCTCTTTGATTCATGGAGAAAATAATTCATTCACTTTAAATAAAATATTATGCACAACTGGTTTGAGTGTAAGGTAACTTACGAAAAAATGATGGAAAACGGTTTACAGAAAAAAGTATCTGAACCGTATTTAGTGGACGCACTAAGCTTCACAGAAGCAGAAGCACGTATTATAGAAGAGGTAACACCGTTTATTTCCGGAGAGTTCTCGGTTGAAGCCGTAGGCAAGGCGAGAATATCTGAAATATTCTTCAACGAAGAAGGAGACCGTTTCTTCAAGTTTAAAGTAAACTACATTACTCTGAACGAAAAGACGGGTGCCGAGAAAAAGACAGCCGTAAAGATGATTGCACAGGCTTGCACATTGAAAGAAGCTATCTCAGTCCTTGAAGAAGGAATGAAAAACACGATGGCAGACTACTCTATCGCAGAAGTAAAAGAAACCATGCTGATGGTTGTGTTTCCGTTTGAAGTAAAAGAATAATAACAAAAAGGGAGGAATAAAAAGCCTCCCTTTTTCACGGGTAAACGGTTTATGTGGGTTCGATTCCCATTACTCAACACATTAAATTTATTATCATGGAAGAGAAACAAGTAATATTAGGCCAAGTACCTTCTAAATCTAACTGCTATAAAATCATTACATTATATGGGAAAGGCAGTTTGGCGAAAACACCAGCTTTAAAGCTATACGAGAAGAGTTTTTACCTTCAATGTAACCATTATAGGAACAAGAATATTAAAGGTTTATTTGAGCTTCATTTGAACGTATACAATAGTTCTCAACGTCCGGATTTGGATAACTCATTTAAGATCTGCCTTGACCTCCTGGAAGCTTGTAAAGCTATAGAAAACGACCGAAACTGTGTGAAAATTGTCGCACAGAAGTTCGTTGACAAAGTTAATCCGAGAATAGAATTTACAATTAAAGAAATATAGTATGAAACTAGAACAGGAACAAGGTCTCACCAAAAACAGAATTGAGACAGTAGAAAAAACTAAGAACGAGATTAAGTACATTGGTTCAACCAGATTGATTAAAGGGCATACCCTCTTCTCTTTTAACAGAGAGACCGGAGAGATTAAAAAAGCATCCATTAAATGTGTTCCAATAGTTACTGAAAGCGGAATCATCACAAAGAGTGAAGTAGCAACAGAGAAACATTGTTTTTACGACCAAGCTCTTAATAAGAAAAAC
>CAYYEN010000276.1:0-4877 GCA_964470795.1 uncultured Spirochaetaceae bacterium
AAGGAATTCATAATTATCTTAAGGGGGAAGTAGCCTATATATTGATATGGGGTTTCTCTAATTAAGGATGAGGTCTTACTTGTTTTTACAAATTTAGCTTCATCGTTTAATTTATCTACAACATCTTGATAATACTCGATAGGGTTTTCAATACCTTTCTTAACTAGGTCTTTTTCATAACCAAGAACTTCATAAGCTTTATGTGCGCCGTGTCCTTTATCTGCATCATAATAGCTTTCATATATTTGTAGATATAATCCCTTTTTTAAGGTACTTTTTTTTAGGAAATATGACATTAATCGCTCCTCTATTGTAGGTTAAAAAGAATTGTAGCATTTTTTCGGGAATTGTACCTTGCCTAAAATCGTTTAAAAAAAATCTAAAGTAGGTCAAGGAAGGGAAGATTGGAAAAAGTAAAAAAATTTTATTGACAAGAAGTGATTTGTATTGGAATATATATATGATATTGGATACAATATCATATATCACAAAATGAGAGGTTATGAATTCAATCATAATAACACTAGGATTATTAATATTTGCAATTGCAATGTTTGTATGGGAGAAAATTCCGCTTGGGGTAACTTCCATGATTGTATGTATCGCCTTAGTAGTAACAAAAGTTCTAACAGTAAGTGAAGGCTTTTCAGGCTTTGTCGATTCTAATGTAATTTTATTTGTCGCAATGTTTATAGTAGGTGGAGCCTTCTTTGAAACAGGTATGGCTAACCAAGTTGGAGGACTTGTTACAAAGTTTGCAAAATCAGAAAGACAATTAGTAGTTGCCGTTATGGTAATCGTTGGCCTGATGAGTGGTTTACTATCTAATACTGGAACAGCAGCTGTATTAATTCCAGTTGTAATTGGTATTTCCTCAAAAAAAGGATTTTCTAGAAGTAAGTTATTGCTACCATTGGTATTTGCAGCTGCAATGGGTGGCAATTTATCCTTAATTGGTGCTCCTGGTAACTTAATAGCTCAAAGTGCACTTCAAGAAATGGGATTAGGATATGGTTTCTTTGAATATGCAAAAGTTGGATTACCAATTTTAGTATGTGGCATTTTGTTCTATGGCACTATTGGTTATAAATTATTACCAGATAACCCAATAAATACTAAAGATGGTTGTATTTACGATAAAGAGAAAGATTTTAGTAATGTGCCAAAATGGAAGCAATATACTTCTTTAGTTATATTAGTCTTAACAATTCTTGGCATGATTTTTGAAAAGCAAATTGGTATTAAGTTAGCGGTAACTGGTTGTATTGGAGCTCTTGCTTTAATCTTAAGTGGTGTTATTTCTGAAAGAGAAGCTTTAAGTAGTATTGATTTGAAAACTATTTTTCTTTTTGGTGGAACTTTAGCTTTAGCAAAAGCGCTTCAAAAGACAGGGGCTGGTGCTGCAATTGCGAACTTTGTAATTGGCAGTCTTGGAACTAATGCATCCCCATTTGTTTTACTTGTTGCTGTATTTATTCTTTCTGCTGTATTAACCAACTTTATGTCTAATACTGCAACTACTGCACTATTAGTTCCAATCTCACTTTCTATTGCCAGTGCAATGGGTGCAGATCCTAGGGCGGTATTAATGGCTACTGTTATTGGTGGTTCTTGTGCATATGCGACACCAATCGGTATGCCAGCTAATACAATGGTTATGTCTGCAGGAAACTTTAAATTTAAAGATTATGTAAAAGCTGGGCTTCCGTTAATTCTGGTTGCTACAATTGTGAGTTTGGTATTACTTCCAATCTTATATCCTTTCTACCCTTCAGTTTAATTATAATAGGAGTTAAATAAATGAATAAAAATGAATCTGTTGAAAAAATGACAGAAATAATGGCTAAATTTGTTGCCTACACTGGTAAGGTTTTACCAGATGATGTATGGGCAAAACTAACAGAGTTAAAGAGTAAAGAAACAAGTGTTTTGGCGTCTTCTATCTATGATACAATGTTTGAGAATCAAGAAAAAGCTAAGCAACTTAATCGTCCAAGTTGCCAAGATACAGGAGTCTTACAATTCTTTGTTAAATGTGGAACTAAGTTTCCTTTGATGGCTGAAGTTGATGCTCTCTTAAAAGAAGCTGTAATTAGAGCAACTGTTGCTGCCCCACTTCGTCACAATAGTGTTGAAACTTTTGATGAGTATAATACCGGTAAGAATGTTGGAAAAGGAACACCCTCAGTATTTTGGGAAATTGATGGTGAAAATGATACTTGTATTATTGATACCTATATGGCTGGCGGTGGTTGTAGTTTACCTGGTAAAGCAATGGTATTAATGCCGGGCGCAGGGTATGAAGGAGTTACTAAATTTGTTTTAGATGTTATGACTAGTTATGGACTAAATGCTTGCCCTCCGCTTCTTGTTGGAGTTGGAGTTGCAACTAGTGTTGAAACAGCTGCACTTCTTTCAAAGAAAGCATTAATGAGACCAATTGGTACCCATAATGAGAATGAAAGAGCTGCAAAGATGGAAAAATTGCTTGAGGATGGAATTAATAGTATTGGACTAGGACCTCAAGGAATGATGGGTAATATGTCTGTTATGGGAGTAAATATTGAAAACTCAGCTCGCCATCCATCAACAATAGGTGTAGCTGTAAATGTAGGGTGTTGGTCTCATAGAAAAGGTCATATTGAATTTGATAAAGATTTAAACTATGTAATTACATCTCATAAAGGGGTAACACTATAATGGAAAAGAAAATACTTACAACACCTATTAAGGCTGAAGATTTGGAAGATATTAAAATTGGAGATATCATCTATTTGAATGGGTATATCGTTACTTGTCGTGATGTAGCTCACAGACGATTAATTGAAGAAGGGCGTGAGCTACCTGTTGATATAGCAGGAGGTGCAATATTTCATGCAGGACCTATCGTTAGACCTATAAAAGGGGAAGTGGATAAGTTTGAAATGGTTAGTATAGGACCTACTACTAGTATGAGAATGGAGAAATTTGAACGTGAGTTTATTAATAAAACTAATGTTAAATTGATTGTAGGTAAGGGTGGAATGGGTGAACAAACGATGCTAGGTTGTCAAGAAGGCAAAGCTATACATTGTGTTTTTCCTGCAGGATGTGGAGTCGTCGCAGCAACTAAAGTTGAAGAGATTGAAGATGCTAAATGGAGAGATTTAGGAATGCCTGAAACTCTTTGGGTCTGTCGAGTTCACGAGTTTGGCCCTTTAATTGTTTCAATAGATACTCATAAAAATAATTTATTTGAGCAAAATAAAGTTGTTTTTAATGAACGTAAAGAAAAGGCTATTGAAGAGATTTGTAAAGAAGTGAAATTCATTAAATAAGTATTTTAGGGGAGAGGTTAGTAGCTATCTCCCCTTTTAATCTTGCCTATAAAGTCTATTTTCGATTAAACTAAATTTATGGAAATAATTAGTTCAAAACGAACAAAAGATAATATTATTAGTGTTTTAAAAAATGAAATATTAAAAGGGAATATAAAAGAGGGAGACGAACTATCTCAAGATACTTTAGCATCTGCTTTGGGTGTTTCAAGAATGCCAATTCGGGAAGCTCTCTTAGAACTAGAAAAAGAAGGTGTGTTAACCCGGCTCCCTAATAGACACATGTGTGTTGCTTCCTTAAAAGATAGAAATAAAACTGCACTCTGTTTAGCTCGTGGTTTCGAGATTGAGTTAAGTATTTCACTTATTACTGATAATAGGGACTTAACTTTACTGTATAAGAGCTTTGAAAATTTATTCCTAAATCCTTCAATTGAAAAGGAATTAGCGCTTCATAGTTTTATTTTTTCTTTATGTCCAATCGAATGTATGGCTGTATTTGGAAATAATATTGTTTCCTTTTCTCTTACTAAGCTCTTAAGCGATAACTTGAATCAACAATCAAATAGGATTATAATTCTTAACGTTGTTTTAAAATCTCTTCTCAAGAAGGATAAAAAAAATCTAATATCGGCTTGGGTTGATTACTATACAACATTAGGAGTGGAACCATATTGATTTCTTTAGCAAAAATTAAACTTCTTCCTGCGCGTGAGCAAGTTGCATCATCTATTAGAAAAGCTATTCTATCTAGAGAATTTTTAGAAGGAACTGAATTAACCCTTGAGGGAACAGCTAAGGCCTTAGGTGTATCAACAACCCCAGTAAGAGAAGCTTTTCAAATATTAGCCGCTGATGGGTTAATTAAGTTAAGGCCTAATAAAGGCGCTATTGTTTTAGGAATTAATGAAAAAACTATTCGTGATCATTATCAAGTGCGAGAAATTCTAGAAGCTGAAGCTGTACGACTATTTAGTGAAAATAAAAAAAGTACTGAAGAACTTGAAAAGATTTTTGCTTTAGGGCTTGAAGCTTTTAATAGTTCTTCAAGCAATGAGTATACCTATTGTAATCAAGCGTTTCATATGACAATTTGGAAGGGTAGTGGAAATGATAAATTAGTTTCACTTTTATCTAATATGTGGAATGGTCTTTCAATGGGGCATAAGGTAACTACAGAGGAGTATGCAAAGATTTCAATTTCTGAGCATCAAAAGATTTTGGAGTATCTTAAAAATAAAGATACTGAAAAAGCGGTTAGTGCAATGAAAGCCCATATTTCTAGAAGCTTGGAAAACATCTTAACAAACTCTTCAAAAGAATAAACCATCTTTAATTTCTAACATTTAGCTATTGTCTAGTGGTAGTTACTTGTTAACATTACGTTTTTTTCTTATTATAAAGCTATCTAACAATAGTAACGACTGGAGTTATAATATGATTGTATGTAAATTTGGTGGAAGTTCAGTTGCTTCAACAGCACAGTTAAAAAAAGTTAAGGATATTATTCTATCCGATGAAAATCGTCAAATAGTAATTGTGTCTGCTCCGGGGAAATGC
>CAYYEN010000277.1:0-4865 GCA_964470795.1 uncultured Spirochaetaceae bacterium
CCCCCTATACAGTTTGAACGTCAGTTTTCAACACTTATTTTCTGGAAATAACCTTGTAAAACCGTTAGATCTTTATATTATGAGAGATAAATAAATATTGAGGACAGAACATTGGAACGTGGCGAGATCCTTGAACTGATACAAAACGATCCTGAGACAATTGTCACGATCATCCAGACCCTTGAAAAACGGGTTGCTGAACTTGAGCGGCAACTCAACATGAATAGTCAGAACAGTAGCCGCCCCCCATCCACCGATGGGTTCAAACGACCCCAAAAGAAGCGTAAAAGGACTGGTAAACTCCCTGGGGGCCAAGAAGGGCATGAAGGCCACACTCTTGAATGGTGTGAGAACCCGGATATCATCAAGACTTACCGTGCATCCTTCTGCGAAGGGTGTGGTGCCTCTCTTGAGGATGTCCCGGCAAAATCCGTTGAAAAACGGGAGGATTGGGATATCCCCGAGTCTCGGTTCATTGTCACCAAGCATGTCGCTGAAACCGTGGTCTGTCCTTGTTGCGGCCGGGAACACAGGGGTTCATTCCCGGCTCATGTCTCTGCACGCCTGCAATACGGCCCAAATATCCGGGCATTGATGGTCTACCTCTGCACCTACCAACTCCTTCCCTATGAGCGGGCAGCTGAAATCATCTCTGACCTCTATGGATGTTCTCCTGTCAAAGCAACCCTGATGAAATCGATTTCAGATTGTGCAACGAATCTTGAGGGATTTGAGAATCAGGTCAAGCACCTGCTCTCTGACGCTTCGGTTCTTTGTGCAGACGAAACCGGATTGCGAGTGGAGGGAAAACGAGAGTGGTTGCATACCGCCAGTACTGATCGCCTTACCCTGTATGGACATCATCCGAAACGAGGATCGGAAGCAATGAATGCTCTTGGAGTACTCCCTGCGTTCAACGGCACTATGGTTCATGACTGCTGGTCCCCGTATTTCGGATACATCTGTACTCATGCCGTCTGTAATGCCCACATTCTCCGGGATCTGCAAGGAATAACGGAGAATTATGACCAGGGATGGAGCGATGAACTCCAGGATCTCCTCCTCGAGATCTATGCTGCGGTAAAAGAGGCTCCAGAGTCAGCAGTTTCACTTGAAGCGGATGAAATGGAAGATTTTCGGAGACGATTTGATCAGATACTCGATAGTGGGGAGAAAGAGAACCCGCAACCACCCCCTCCCGTTCAACAAGGAAAACGTGGTCGAAAGAAACGAACACGGGCTGGAAATCTCATTCTCCGATGTCGGAAGTATCGGGATGAGATACTCAGGTTCATGACTGATTTCCGGGTGCCCTTTACCAACAATCTGGCTGAACGAGATATCAGAATGGTGAAAGTTCAACAGAAGATCTCCGGGACATTCAGGAGCAGGGAAGGAGCAACGAACTTCTGCAGAGTAAGGGGGTATATCTCAACAGTCAGGAAGAATGGGGAGTCGGTGCTCATGGCAATAGGGGGGGCTTTCAGGGGAGAACCCTTCATGCCATCGATAGCGTAGCGGATACCTGACCTGTTACGATATCTTTTCCAATCTCCTCGATCTTATCGAGCTGGTGCCGCGCATCCTCTGAGGATCGCTGTGTCGAGACGGCAACCTGCTCCGTGGCACGGATGATCTCATCGGAACTTTTGCTGACCTCTCTTGTGGTCATATCGACCTGGTGGGCCGCTTTTGCCACCTCCGCAAGGAGGGAGCGTATGGCGGTCAACGAGGCGTTGTAGTCGTTTTTGAGGGCATTGAGCGGATCGTCAGCTCCCACATCCACAAACGCCGTCAGATCACCCTTTGCCATCGCAGCGAGGGCGATTCCAAGTCCTTCGGCACTCTTTGTAAGTCTCTCGCCCTCTCGCTTTGCAGTCTCCATAAGGGCTTTGATCTGGTCCTCCTCTTCCTTGCTCCTGGTCCAGTCGTTCCAGACGTAAAAGGCCATCTCTATATCGCCTTTCGCATCGAGGATGGGGATGGCATTTAAGGTGAGGTACTTCCGCACGCCGTCGGGCCATTTGACCATGACATCGGTTCGTGCGAGTTTCTTCGTCTCGTAACAGGCGTAGAAGTGGTCGCCGCCGATGACGGTGATGTCATAGTCGTAGAGTTTCTTTGCAAGGGTCTCTTCCCGGGTGCCCCGCCACATCCGGGCATACTCTTCGTTGATATCGATCCGGCTCTTGTCGGCGCGGAGGGTTGCGATAGCAAGCGGGTTCTGCTTGATCATCGCATCCACCCGGTGTTTGGTCTTCTCGACCTCCTCCTCCTTTGCCCGGAGATCGGTCCAGTCGTTCCAGACGTAAAAGGCCATCTCTATATCGCCCTTCGCATCGAGGATGGGGATGGCATTTAAGGTGAGGTACTTCCGCACGCCGTCGGGCCATTTGACCATGACATCGGTTCGTGCGAGTTTCTTCGTCTCGTAACAGGCGTAGAAGTGGTCGCCGCCGATGACGGTGATGTCATAGTCGTAGAGTTTCTTTGCAAGGGTCTCTTCCCGGGTGCCCCGCCACATCCGGGCATACTCTTCGTTGATATCGATCCGGCTCTTGTCGGCGCGGAGGGTTGCGATAGCAAGCGGGTTCTGCTTGATCATCGTCTCGATGCGATGCTGCATCCTCTGAATCTCTTCCTCCTCTTTCCGCTTCTCGGTGACGTCGTTATAGACGTTTAAGATGCCCGTCAGTTCGTTTTTATCGTCGAGGAGCGGGATCCCGTACTGCTCAAGGGTGTAGGTGCCGGCAGGGAACACGACCGTCACCTCGCCCTGAACCCGTACTTTATCGGTGAGCACCTTCCTGATCCCTTCCCCTTTCTGGGCGAGAACCTTGAAGTCCCGCAGCGTCATTGTGGCGATGCGCGATCCATCTATACCGGTCATACGGATGTATGCCTCGTTCGCGGTGAGGATCTTCATCGTGGTATCGACGACCAGCATGGGCATAGGATTCTTCTGGATTATCGTATCGGATTGCCGCTGCAGCTCGGCTATATTCTCCATCTGGCTCCTGATCTCTTCTTCCCCTTCCCGTTGCCGGGTGATGTCATTGTAGACGATCAGTATGCTCTCGATTGCGCCCTTCGCATCAAGGAGCGGGATGCCGTACTGTTCGAGGATATGGGTCCCTGAGGGCAGTTCGACGATAACCTCGCCATACGCCCGTTTCTTCTCCTGCATCGCCTGCCGGAGGCCGGAACCTTTCTGCGACACTACCTTGAAGTCCGAGATCTTCTTCCCGGGGAGCTGATCCATCGGGATCCCGCTCATCTCGGCATAGGCCGCGTTTGCCACGGTTATCTTGAACTGCGTGTCGACGACCAGGATGGGCATCGGGTTCAGCTCGATGATCGTATCGGAGCTCTTCAGAAACGCTTGTGCCTCCGTCAACCGACTCTTGAAGGCCTGCTTCTCCTCCTGCTTCTTCTCAAGCAGGGCATTGATCGAGGTGGCCAGAGGCCGGAACTCCTCCGGAATGCCTGCAGGATCGATCCTCACGGAACCGTCACCGCTGATCCCTGAGCGGAGTGCAGCCTCTATAGTCCCGGGCAGTACCACCGGCCGGGGTTCCTGTCCTGTCGTACCGGGGACAACCGGCCCGGTGAATAGTGCTTTTCTTCCAGGTTTATCGATCATCATTACACTTCCTTTCTATGTTTTTTATCCAGCTCAAGGAGCGCAGTCGTTATTGCCCGGTATTCCCTTCCGGCCTCGCTCTCGGGTGCGTAGTGGGAGATCGGCAATCCTTTCTGTTGTGTTTCATAGATTGCGGGGGAATAAGGAACTATGAAGACCTGTTTGAACGCTTTTTTGACCTCGGTCTCAAACGCCTTCAGCCGCTCTCTCTCCCTCTCCTCCCCGGCGGAAGGGCCGGGCGAGAAGATCCGCTTCAGGAAGAGGGCCAGACCACCTGCTCCGGCGGCCCGGTCGTCCCGACTCTCCCAGCGGGTCAGTATGGCAAGCTCTGTAGTGACATCCTCCCCGAGCATCTCCTTGATGTCGCGAAAGACCGTCGACAGGGCCTCCATGCCTCTCAGGGCAAATGTGCCGGGGTCGAGGGTGACGATGGTGTGATCCGCAGCGACGAGGCCATTGATGACGAACTGGCCCATGCTCGGGGGTGTGTCGATCAGGATGAAGTCGTAGTTGTCCCTCACCCGGGCGAGTGCCTCCCTGAGCAGTCCCGCTCTATCCTCGATACCGTAGAGGTAGGGTTCGACCCCCACGAGATCCAGGGTTGCGGGGGCAAGATCGATCCCGGATGCCGTGGGGACGATGATATCGTTGATCACG
The DNA here is from genome assembly GCA_964470795.1 of uncultured Spirochaetaceae bacterium. GTDB lineage: Bacteria > Spirochaetota > Spirochaetia > Sphaerochaetales > Sphaerochaetaceae > Bullifex. The sequence continues at coordinate 4,301 of CAYYEN010000277.1, forward strand.
ACGTCGGGAAAACCCTCAAACGCACTCATAAAGAGATCATACATACTCAATTCAAGGGTATCGGGGTCAACCCCAAGCCCTGCGGTGGCGTTGGCTTGCGGGTCGCAATCGACCACCAGAACGCTCTTTTTGCTCTTCTGGAGGTAACCCGCAATGTTGAGGCACGATGTCGTCTTTCCCGTGCCACCCTTGTGGTGGGCGAACGCTACAATTGTGATATCCAGCACCCCTCAATACCTTCTTGGTAATATGAATAATTAAACCTATTTCTCTATTATCGCGAATATGAGGGAAAAATACAGCATTTGGCGCTTCAAAACCCCCCGATGGAAGAAATCCGGAGCAATCGATTGCTATCTCCATGAGTTGGTCAGGGCGCGGATGGTCATGGAGAACCCGTTTGCCGTGCAACGATCGGCAGACTCAATGATCCGGATCCTCTGCACACGCTCAGCCCCTTCCTCTGGAGTTCGCGAACTATCCGATGGAGACGGGCGGTGCCGGCAGCACAATACATTCAAAAGTCGTAACTATTCAGCCCTAACCGAAAGATCTTTTTATAATG
>CAYYEN010000278.1:0-4826 GCA_964470795.1 uncultured Spirochaetaceae bacterium
CAAAGGCTTCTTTCAGGACGTCGTCGACAAGATGAAAGAGTCGGTGAAGTGAGGGGGGCTCCCCTCGCTTCGGCGGTTTGCTTTTTTTGCAATGTGTCTGGTGTGAGCCCCCATCGGGAGACCCGACGAGCTGGGGCGTCTCAAACTTTCAGAAGCGAGAAAAGCCCGATACATTGGACTGGGGGAGGAGGCCGGGTGGGGTGGGGTTTACTCATCTCCACATAGGGTATAGAGACCGGGCACCCCCCCTCCCGGAACCTCACCCCCGTGGCGCTACCCACTGGGAAGCCGTTTCACCCTTTTAGCCCAGGATCTGGTTCAGACAGCAGATCCCATGGATATAAGTGTTTCAATCAGGGTGTATCGGAGGATCACAGATCCTTTTGGGACAACCTCCGGATTTACGGAAGGCCATAAATTTGAGTTTATTCAATATATTCAATAATTACAGGATATCCCCAGTTCAGCACGCAAATCGAATATTATAAATATTATTTACTCCACTCTCAAATTGAGGACATGTGTATGGCTAAAAGTATCACTAAAAGAGATCTCCCTTATTTGAGGCAAAATGCAATTTTTAGATTTGAATCGGGCATAAGAACTGATGGAGACACTCCTGTTAGAGGACATTGGTTTTTGGATGATATATTCGTCATTCTTAACAATGGAAAATACATTGAATACAAGTATGATATGATCTCTGGAGTCGAGAGAAAAAAAGTACTCTTAGGAGGGGAACATATGTATCTTCTCCCTGTTGAGGGGTATAAATACTCATTAACGTTATTAGGTACACCGAATCCTAAATCATTTCCAATAAATATTGACAACGTATTTTATAGTTCTCGTGATTTAGTATTAGGAAAAATTTTGTCAGGGGTTGGTAGATTTGAAGAAGAGGCAATAGAAAAGGAAAAATCAAAATTAATTAGTGATTTTACAGAATTTATCACTCAAAAAGTACATTAAGCCAAAGGAAAATAAAATTTTTTAACTGATAATTGCATCTACTTATCGCTCCCTTTTCCCACTCGCTCTCCAGGCTAGTCTCGTCCCACTGGTGAGCCTTTTCTTCGGACTTGTTCTCAGAATTTATTGGCCGGTGCTGGCTATGGCTCTCGATCCCCTCCTCCTGAATGACTGCTCCTTCACGCAGAGCAATTCAGGGGCGCGCATGCGCCGGCCCCGGAACCCGATCGAGGGCGGGCCGAGTTCCTTCACGCAGAGCAATTCAGGGGCGCGCATGCAGGTGAGACCAGACCCAAAGCATGAGCATCGAATGAATTGTAGTCTGTATCCAGCAGAAATGCCCTGAGGCTGGGCTGCGTTGACGCAACGGTCTGGATAAGTAGTAAGAGGTGCGTGGTATCGGCATTGGTTCCCGGTGAATACGCTATTCCCAGTGGATATCTGCCCCGGTGGAAGATGTGGGCTTCATCCATTTAACTGAGTAATGCGGATGAAACAGTGCATAGCCGTCATACCACGATGCCTTCAGAGGGATTGAGCGATGATACCGTTCCAATCTTTATCTGCCCATCGTATGAGAGCAGTCCTGACCAGTGCCATGATCCGCTTCGGCCCATCTACGTCAAGATGATATTTCGCAAAATGGTGCAGTGTTGCCGGATGAGGAAGGAAAGAACCTGTTTCATCAGAAAAGCCGTCGTTTCTCGAATGCTCAATGATAAGGCCCATGACTGCTCGATAGAGGAGATTGTATACCTTCTGGAGTTATGCCCAAAAAGGCATAATGCGAGATCGCCGCCGGAACTCTCACGAGGAAAAAGTAAGGAATAACAGAGAGCTGGGGTGCCTTAATTACTTAAAAGGATGGTTTATTGAGATCTATTACCTTAATGGCCTCCGGATATAATAGAAACCTTAATGACCCCTTAATATAACATGAATGTTTAATGGCCCAATTACAATGGCCGTAACAGAGGAGATTTAAGATGGGTATCTTTGATAAAGTGAAAGCAGTTGGCAAAGAAGTTGGAATTGGACTTAATGCGCAGGAGCAATATCAAAGAGCTTATGAGAAAGGTGTTCTGCTTCAACCGCCGGATTACTCCGCTGCTACCAAACACTTTGCGAAGGCTTCCGAGATGTTCCTCCAGGAAGGAGATGAGGACATGGCCAGACTCGCAAAAGCTAATGCCGCATTGTATGAACTCATTGACAAACGTAATCTCAATACTCTTCGTGAAGTAATCCGGGCCCTGGAGCCTATAACTGAAGTTCCATGCATAGGTAGCCAGGATGAAATGATGCAGACATCCCTTCTCATCGCGGAACTTAGATCCTTACAGTGCGAAGAACGGGCAAAACAGTGTGGCAATTACGCCGATATGACTCAAGAATATATGGAGGCGGCTGAAGGTTTCATGAAACTTGGTTACGCTCCGCTTCATATATCGGAGAGGCTCAAGCTGGATGGTCCCGTAGAAAAAGCAATCCTGCGTGCTTTTTACTGCGAAGGGCTGTCAGATTATTATTCTGCTCTTTCAGTTGTTCTGTCTTCACCCGTACAGGCACATGATCAGATGCAGAAGGCGGCATCCTGCTTTCGTCAGGCTATGGTCACTGATTGGGCAAAAACTGTTGACGACTATATCGCAAAGGTCTCCTCGATATCTCACTGCTGGATGTGCGGCCGGGAAATGCAAGGAGAAGATGTATTCTTCAAGTATTACCCCGCAGAAACCGAGGAGTATCACAGCCAGCTCTTAGAGTCCTCAAACGAGGACTTACGCATGATTGACAATACAGGCCATGTGACCGTCTGCACTGTTTGCGGCTCTGCGATCGAGAATCAAGCGGACCGATATGCTACGATGCGTGCTGATGAAGTTCGCGCTTGGGCTGATCAGTTGTTTCAGCAAACGAACGAGGTGCTCATGAACCATAGCGAAAGATTGCGGTCGCTTGAGCGTGTAGCACACAGACACTAACGAGTGAGCAGCAGAGTCCGTTGTACGATAGTATGACTGTCTAGTATAGGCTGAACATTGGTGGAGAGCACTCAAAAAATCATGTAATGGAGGGATTAGAGGTCATTCAACACTATTGCTGTCTATAAAGAGAGATTTGATTGGCTCTGAAGCAGATCCATTACATAACGTATATACCATCTGTGAAAAATTAACGCAATTAATGCTTTACCGGAATATAGCGTGAGGTGAAACCATGGACAATATCGAAATGGAAAAGATTCTGGATGCACTTGATCGTCGAGTGGCGCTCGGTGAGATTGATATCGGTACCTATAAAAAACTGAAGGCGAAGTTCAGCACACAGGTTGGACATAGTGAGGAACCTATCTCGGCGGCTGTATCTGCTCTGCCCAAGGAGGCTGTTTCCTTACAATGTCCGGGTTGTATGGCGCCTTTACCGTTACCGAGTGATCCTTCTCAGGTTAGTGTCGTCTGCGATTACTGCGGCGGGACATTTGCCCTGCAGACAGCATCAGAGGAGATGGATCGCCTTAAAAGCGATATCAGGAAATGGATCTCCCAGGTGGCCGGCAATGCAGGAATCGGCACCACGGTTGACGAGGCATCTCGCAAGTTCATCTTCAACGACAAACTATTACCTCCATTGAAGAATGCAGCCGATCGTGCAACCGATATATTCAGCCTGACTCGCTATCAGTCCCTCTTTACATTTTCCCTGCTTACCGGGCTTCCTTCCTCTCCCTTTCATCAGACACTGCGATCAGCGCCTAACCTGAATTATTTAGTTGATAAAATAAAAGAGACCGTGGTCCGCGTTCAATCACCTGAGATCAGGCTTTTTGCAATAGGTGAGAAGGAGCAGTATGAGTTGCACGCTCTGGAAGTACGATGTCTTGAGGCAGGTTACCTGTCTAATGTCCGCCACCATCTTGCCAGCCCGACACCTGATGGCTTTCATAAAGCAAAAACGAACCTCCATGCCCTTAATGAACTGTACAATACGACCAATCAATTGGTATCGTCTATTGATCCATCGTTAGCTGAATTTTCAGATGCTCTGGCAACTAGGATGAAGTTACTCGAAGAGGCTGTAAATACTCTAGAGGATCTGTTTTCCAGTACAGATGGCGTGATGACGGATTATGTAGCAGAAAATCTGGAGTCAATAGCCGTAAAGTTTGAGCAGACTGCATCTGCAATTGAAGCAACTGGAATGAAACCAAGAGAAACTGTACCCGCTGCTGAGGGAACACGCAACGACGCGGACACAATCCGCATTCTTGCCACCTGTGTGAGATTCTACGGCCAATGCGGCGCTGAAGCGGGGATGCCCTTCACTACCTTTTTGGCTAACCTCGAAGAGATGGTTGATAAAGCACAGACCCCCTCCTCGGATTTAAGGTGGTTGTCAGCTTTTCTATCTAATCTGACTATACATCTGGAATCGACAACCGGTGAAGCTTCTTTACCTGTAGTGTCTGACTTTGGCTGGGCTGAAGGAAGAATGGTGGCCCTGGTGAAATCCTCGTTCTTAGGTGGAAAAGAGTCGGTGGATGAAGAAAGGAAGATATTACTACCATTCTGGCTTGCCGAACTGGATTTCTCACAGCAGAAAGGTGTGATATTCAAGAAAGGATCAATGGCGTCCGGACTTATCTTAACAGAAGCTATGCGCCATAACAAGCAATGCTTCGTTATCAACTCAAGCGATCCTCTGAATGAGCAATGTTATGGTGCAATTCGGTCCCGTACAACCATCGGATACTCAACACCCGCGGTAGTTCCCGTGGTGGGTTCGGATGATGCATTAAAATATATGAAGCAATTCGTATCGTCAACACAGGGTTATGCCGGAGGAAACGTTAG
>CAYYEN010000279.1:0-4808 GCA_964470795.1 uncultured Spirochaetaceae bacterium
AGCTTTTAATGGCGATGAAGTGGTTTTAATTGGGAAACAAGGACAAGAAGAAATTAGTAAAGCTGAGATGCTTTTGGCTATGGTAAGGCCTTTGATTGTTTTGCAATCTAGTTATTTAAGTGTTGAGGAAGAGAAGAAAGATGTCTTTAGACAAGTAAAGATTTTAATTTCACCAATGACACCTCCTAACTTTGAGATTGAAAGAGCTTGTGAGCTCTTTTTAGCAGAACTTGGAATTAAAGTTGCTCCTAAACGTGCTAAACTGGTACGTAAAAAACCTGGTGAAAAGAAAGGGGCAGAAGAACTGGTTAAAGTAGGCTCCGATAGTGTTAAGAAGAAACGTAAGCGAAGACGAAAGAAACCAAATCTGAATCCAAATACCGTACAACCAGATAATGTAGAGGATGCAAGTTCAAGTGCGATGGCACATGACCTCTAACTCCATTCTTCTATTTCTATAGCGACGCGACGGATTAAAATATTTCCAAATTTTTCAATTGTTTCTGCGATATATTGCTGTAAATCGGTGATAGTAGAGCCCATGTAGTGTCTAATAGGAATTTGCAAGATTACATTTATTGTATAAGAGCCATCATCGTTTTCAGTGCTTTTGACTTTTTTAACTTTCAAAACCTTATCATATTCAGCAATGGAATGTTTTATCATTTGAGTTAAGGTTACTTCATCAATTTTAGAATCATTAGGTCGTGAAAATTCAGGACGTACAATGGTTTTTTCAAATCCTTTGCTCTTCTTTATATCTCCAACCGTCATCGCATCATAAACAATTGTTGGATAGTTTCGAGTAATTTCAATGGATGGAACAGGAATTACATGTTTACCTTCAGTAAATCGAATTCGCATAGCTGTTTCAATATCATCAGGAGTTGAGATATCTTCTATTTTATAGAACTTTTTTACCGGTGGTAAATCTAAGCGTTTTGCAATTTTATTTACCATCTTTTCGGAAGTTCCAATAATGAGGATTTTATGATAATTCTCTTTTAGTAGTGCTTCTTGAGCTTCTTCTCTATGATTATCATCATCAAAAACTGCAGTTTTTACAGCTGCTATGAAATTGGGATCGCGTTTTGCTGAATGTCCTGCTAAGATTTTATCACCTTTAATAACCAAGCCGTCATCTATAATAATATTAATATTATGTTTTTTTGCGAGCATTTTGGAGTGAAAAGATTTTCCAGTGCCAGATCTGCCTATGAGGCCATAGACTTTAATTCCTATAAAATGAGAGAAGGCAAACTTAAAAATTCTATTCATTGTTTAAGTATATTAAATTGTCTTACTAATGACAAATACTATTTTTTGCGGTTTGTTTTTATGGTTGCAGCATATAAAGAGTTAATTAAACCTAATATAGCAGATAGAATAAATAAGACTTCAATTCCTAAAGTTTGCCAAATATAGCCACCAAAGAGTGCAATTAAAATACTTATTAAATGGTTAACAGAAATGCCAGTACTAATAGTTGCTCTTATTTCTGTAGTATTATCTGATAAATCTTCAACATAGACATTAGAGGCCATCGAAGCGAGTGATATAATAGAATCGAGGACATAGTTGATGGAACAAATTATGAAGGCTGTATGAAAAGAGAAAAAGTGGTGTGCAAAACCATAAAAGAAACAAACGATTACCAGAATTAAGGTATCTACTACCATAACTACCTTATAACCCAGCTTATCTATTATTTTTCCAATTAAAGGGGAAAAGAGAAAACCACAAATTGCAGCAATAGCGAATAACAAACTTATCGTACTAGTGTTTGCTTTATAAAAAAGGATAAGAACATAAGGTCCGAAAGTGAGGAAAATTTGTTTCCTAGCACCATAAAAAACTTCAAGCATGTAATATTTTGAGAACTTCTTTCTAAAATAAAACTTTTGAATATCTGCTTTAGCTTCACCTTTTCCCATTTTAAAAGATGCAATAAAGCCAATTAGTGAAATTGCAAGAGCAATAAAAAACACAATTTTAAAAGTTTGTTCTGTTTCATTAATTAAGAAGATGGCACTTATAATAAAGAAGCCTAAAATGCCACCCGCATTGATTAACGAGTTGAGAACTCCTAGTGCTAGACCTGAACATCCCTTTTGGGAGTACTCTAAGCTAATTGTACTCTTCATCCCAAGCTGGATATGCTCGCCAATGGAATAGATAAAAATTGCAAAGATGGTGAGGGTTGGAAGTGGTGGTAATAAGCCAATTAATAAAAGGCCTAGTAATAAAATGAGACCACCAAGACGATAGAGCGCATGAGAGGTAAAACGCGAAAAGAGGGCTAATATTAAGATTAGGAATAAACCGGGAAGTTCTCTAAAGAATTCGGTAACACCTCTACCAAATTCTTCAATATGTACTATTTGGGCAAGATAATTGTCTAATACTCCTTTATATAATCCATAGGATAGTCCGATTAAGGTTACAGAAAGGAGAAAAGCTTTGTAGCTAGTATTTGGTTTGTAAAGATCTTTAAGTTTCATATGAAATCTGCAAATTCCCCATCACAAGAAATTCTCAAATCTTCAGGTGATAAGTAGAGTTGCATTCCCCTTTGTCCTGCGGACACATAAATTTTATCTTCTAACTGAGATAAATCACTAATGAATGTCTTATATTTGTGTATCATCCCGATAGGAGAACAACCACCTCTAATATAACCTGTAAATTTTAAAAGCGAATCAAGAGGTAAGAGGTTTAACTCTTTCTCTCCTGTCAATTCTTTAGCTTTTTTTAGTTTTATTTCAAATTCTGCAGGAGTTACAAATACATAGAGCGTATTGCTACTTCCCTTAAGCACAATTGTTTTATAAACCAATTCAGGATTAATATTTGCAGCAAGGCTAGCAGAAATCGCATCTAGATGAATTCCATCACATTCATACTCTTTGGTCTCATATTTTATGTTTAAGGAATCAAGCAGTCTCATTGCATTAGTTTTTTTCATGAAAAGAAGTATATAATTTATATTAGATAAATAAAACCATGTTCTAAAAAATAGTTTTCATTAAAAAATAGTTATTTTTTCCCTTAAGAATTTAGGTAGGTTTTAAAAGACTTAATAAAATCTAACAAAATAATGTGAAAGTTGGCAAATATATATGTTAAACCTTAGAATAAATATGCAAAATGGTGTAATATAATTCAAGTTGGATTTTTAAATTCAAAAATAGTGTTTGTTTGGTGAGAAATTCTTCTTTTATAACTATTAGTTATAATTGAGAAAAGGGGTTGAAGAATTTTTGTATTAAATAATATATTAGAGTTTTTAAATTTAACAAAATGAAAGATGAAAGCTTGTAAAAACTGTATTTGTGAGCAAGAATATATGTTAAAGGAGCATAGGATGGGATTGGTATCTACATTTAAGAAAGGTGGAGTACATCCTGATGATAAGAAAAGCTTAGCAAAAGCCTCTGTTATCGAAAGGATCCCTCTTCCCGAAGAGTTAATCGTATCAATGGCACAGCACTTAGGTGTACCTGCAACTTGTCTTAAGAAGAAAGGTGATGTTGTAGTAGCAGGTGAAAAGATTGGTACCGCTTCTGGATTCATTTCTGCAGAAGTACATTCCCCAGTTGACGGGGTCGTTAAAGAAATTAGAAAAGTAAGACTAGCTAATGGTGCGTTAGCAGATGCTGTTGTAATTATACCCGACAGAGAACAGAAAACTACTTTCACTACCAAATATGATTATTCCTCGCTTACGAGTGAAGAATTGCTTGCAAGTATCAAAGATTTGGGCATTGTTGGTATGGGTGGTGCAACCTTTCCAACCCATGTTAAGCTACAAATACCAGTTGGCAAAAGTGTTGATGCTTTTGTAGTTAATGGTGTTGAATGTGAACCTTATCTGACTGCAGATTATCGTGTAATGATGGAAAAAGGCTTAGAAGTACTGGAAGGTATTATGATTATTTCCAAAATAATTCACCCTAAGCGCATGATTATAGGTATAGAGCTCAACAAAAAAGATGCAATTGAGCATTTAGAAGCGTTAATTAAAGAAAAAAATTATCCAATCGAGGTTATGGGTCTTAAGATGAAATACCCTCAAGGCGATGAAAAACAACTTTTAAAAGCTACCATAAATAAAGAAATTCCATCTGGTAAACTACCACTGGATATCGGTGCAGTTGTCTGTAACTTAGGGACTGTTAATGCTATTTATGAAGCAATAAGTTATCATAAACCTCTTATTGAAAGAGTTATTACTATTTCAGGAGAAGGGATATAGAATCCAAAGAACGTAATCGCTCTTGTTGGAACTAAAACTTCTGCTTTGCTTTCCTTTGCAGGTGGCTATAATGTAGAAGAACCAGAAAAGTTAATCTCTGGTGGTCCTATGATGGGCTTTGCTTTTGCAGATGAAGAAACCCCAGTTTTAAAAGGAACTAGTGGTATTCTTTCACTTCTTCCACCACAAGAAATAAAGACTTTAGCTTGTGTTTCTTGCGGTAATTGTGTTCGACATTGTCCGATGGGCTTAAGTCCAAATAAAATGTATCGAAATATTAAAAATGGTTTATATCAAGAAGCAATGGATTTAGGTTTACTCGATTGCAAGGAATGTGGTTGTTGTGCTTTCTCTTGTCCGAGTGGGATTCCTTTGGTTCAGTCGTTTAGAATGGGAAAGAAGCTTGGGAGAAGAAAGAAATGAAAACTATAAGTTCTAGTCCTCATGTACATGCTAAGTTGACTACTCCAAAAGCAATGCTCTATGTAATCTTTGCATTACTTCCAAGTGCACTTTGGGGTGTTTACCTTTTTGGGTTTTCAGCTTTGTTAGT
>CAYYEN010000280.1:0-4799 GCA_964470795.1 uncultured Spirochaetaceae bacterium
TCCTCTAAAAAGTTTGTTATTTCGACGCTTTGTAACAGAGAGTATATGACTGTTAGTTTTTAAGCAATACTAAATAGGTTATTATAAAGAAATTGTAACTAATTAATTAGAAAATTAATTGAAAAGAATTGAAAGGGTAAAGATTTAGGGGAATGGACGAAAAAGCCCATTTTCTATATTTCAAGAAAACAGGCTAGTTTGATTATTAACTTACTCTCTTATAGAGAATAGATGGCATCAAAATAAGGTAGGTCAGTGGTTAACACTTTGTTGAGCTTAGGAAGAGTGTTCTTGTAAGACTCAAGGGTGTTCCAGAACTTAAAGAATTCAGGGTCTTGTGAATAGCTATCAGCATAAATCTTGGTAGCTTCTGCATCTGCAGTACCTTTAATCTTTTCAGCTTCAGCATACGCTTGTGAAAGGATAGCCATCTTATCGTTTTCAGTCTTACCTTGCCAAGTTGCAAGTTGACCTCTACCGTAAGAGCGGTAAGCTTCAGCAATCTGATTTCTTTCCTTGATCATTCTTGTGTAGACAGACTCTGTTAAGTCATCGGAGTATCTGATCTGACGGATGATGATATCTTGTAGTTGAATACCATAAGCTGAAGTGTAGCTAGAAGCTTGAGCAAGGATGATGTTTGAAAGCGCTTCACGACCTAACTTGATATTCTCTTGTTTGGAAGTGGTGGCAGTTAAATTTCTAAGTTTTTCTGCGTCTTCAATATTATCCACACTCTGAACTTGTTCAACTACTTCGATAACGTTGATATCATTAGAAGATCTTACAGCTTCATTGAGGTAGTTTTCTGAAATGACTGTTCTGATAGTGGAATCGATGATATCGTTTAAACGACCACGACCACTTTCGATAGAACCTACAGTTTCATAGAACTTTGCAGAATCTGCAATGCTCCAACGAGCAGTAGCATCAACCCAAATGAATTGGTTTTCTTTGGTAGGGATACGCTGTGCATCACCATCCCAACCTAAAAGCATTTTAGGGTATTTAACTACGTTATCTACTAAAGGCATTTTAAACTTCAAGCCAGATTCTGTTTCAGAGTCTACAATTTTACCAAATCGAGTAAGAACTGCTTGTTCTCCTTCGTTTAGAACATAAAATGGTCCTAATAGTAAGAAGATTACAAGAAGAACTGCTATAACTACTAAAGTTGTTATTACTTTTTTCATTTATTTTACTCCTCCTTGTAAGTCGAAGAATGGAAGGGCTGAATCGAGGTTCTTGTCGATAATACGAGTATTCTCGTTATTTTCAAGTACTTGATTCATAGTTTCGATGTACAATCTTGTCTTTGTAATATCCTTGCTATCTGCATAAGCTTCTCTCATGGAATTAAAACGTGCTACATCACCTTCAGCTTCGTTAACTCTCTCTGATGCGTATCCTTGAGCTTGTAAGACTAACTTACTTGCCTCACCTTGAGCTGCTGGTATTTCAGTATTGTAATACTCTTTACCTTCGTTGATGTAACGGTTCATATCCTGGATAGATTTGTTAACATCCTCAAAAGCATCTTGAACGTTTCCTTCTGGTGGAACGATGTTTTGAAGTTTGACAGTGACAATTTGAATACCAAAGCTGTAACGATCGAAGATGTCTTGCATCATCTCTTGAGCTTTGACTTCAATCATACTTCTTTGACTTGTCATGATTGATAGAATAGGCATATCACCAACTAATTGGTTCATAACAGACTGTGAGATATCACGTAAAGTGGTCTCTCGGTCTTTTACCTTAAATAGCCAAGATTCTGGATTATTAATCTTGTATTGAACAATCCATTCAACTTGTACAATGTTTAAGTCACCTGTAAGCATTGTTGATTCTGTTTTTAATCCAGTAGCACCTCTAAATCCTGTGCCTGTAGTATCATTAGATCTATAACCAAAGGTTAGGGTTTGAACCACTTGGGTTGGAACAATGTAGCTTTTTTCAATTCCAAAAGGAATTCTTGTTTGTAAACCAGGGCCGACAGTTCTGTTATAGCGACCGAGTCTAAGCACTACTGCTTGTTCTGTTTGGTCTACAACGAAGAAGCTTGACATAATCGCAGCTAAAGCAATAAGCACTAAGATTATGAGTACAATTAACTTAGGGCTTATACCAAATCCACGTCTGGCAGGTCTTACAACCTTTTCTTCTTGGTCCATTAATTTCTCCTTAAATAAAGATGATTATAATGTAGTTACTTTTTAACTAAGAGGCAACAAAAAACCATAAACTAACCATGTATTCTATATTTTTACCACTTGAAGCACATATATCCACCTATTATATAATTTGTGTAGATATGTTTTGTTTCTTCTCCTTGAAAAATTAGGCTATTAGTGTTAAAGCTTTATAGAGCAAAAAGGGGTGGTAACTTGCAACAAAATATAGACATGACTAAGGGCTCGATTAAAGCAAATTTGATCAAGTTTGCAATTCCTTTATTCTTAGGAAACCTTTTTCAACAGCTTTACAACACTGTAGATTCTCTAATAGTCGGTAATACTTTAGGTCCTAATGCTTTAGCCTCTGTCTCTTCCTCCGGTCCTCTAATCTTTATGCTCGTTAGCTTCATTAATGGTGTTGCAATTGGCGCTGGTGTAATTATTTCTAAAAACTTTGGGATGAAAAACATGGAAGGGATGAGAAAAGCAATGCATACAGATTTAGCTTTTGGCTTAATTGCGGGTGCTCTTATTTCAATCTTTGGAGTTTGTTTTACCCCCTTTATCTTAAAGCTGATGAGAACGCCACTCGATATCATGGAGAATTCTGTCTTGTACTTTAAAATTTACTCTTCAGGGCTCTTCTTTTCTGTCTTATACAACATCATGATGGGTATTATGAATGCGGTAGGAGATTCGCGTCATCCTCTTTATTATTTGATAATCTCCTCTGTTTTAAATGTAATACTAGACCTTGTGTTTATCCTAATCTTTCACATGGGAGTAGGAGGGGCGGCACTTGCAACTATTATTTCGCAATCAGTGAGTGTAGTCTTTAGTGCCGCTAGGCTTCTTAAAAGAAATACGATTTATCAAATTAAGCTTAAAGAAATAAAACTTGATATGTACTACTTAAAGCAAATCATCCGTTTTGGTGTTCCAACCGGCATTCAAAACTCTGTTATCGCCTTTGCTAATATGATCGTACAAACTAATATCAATACCTTTGCCTCCTCTGCGGTTGCTGCAAGTGGAGCGTACTCAAAAATTGAAGGGTTTGTATTCTTACCAATTTCTTGTTTTTCAATGGGATTGACCACCTTTATTGGTCAAAATTTGGGAGCGGGGCAGTATGATAGAGCTAAAAAGGGCGCTAAGTTTGGTATTTTATGTTCTATCAGCCTTGCAGAGCTTATAGGACTTACAGTCTTTATCTTTGCTCCAAAATTAATTGCAATGTTTAACTCAGATCCTGTAGTAGTTGCCTATGGGGTAAAGCAGTGTAGAATAGAAGGGCTTTTCTTCTTTGCGCTTGCGCTCTCACACTGCATTGCAGGAATACTAAGAGGAGCGGGAAAAGCCAAGATCCCAATGTTTATTATGCTGTTAATCTGGTGTGTGGTAAGAGTTACCTACATCACTATCACTATAGGACTTTTTCAAAAGATAGAGTTTGTTTATTCAGCCTATCCGCTTACTTGGTCGCTCAGCTCTATCTTGTTTGTTATCTACCTCCTTAAGTCAAATTGGCTTCATGGGCTTGATAATAAATGATTTGTTTAACCAATTAACTAATTATAATGTAATAAGTTATAAAATGTTATAAAAATATATTTAAAATTTATATTGACAAACTTATTCTTAAAGATGTAAAAAAAGAGCAATCAAAGGCGATGGAACTAAACCCCATTGCCTTTTTTTATAACTTGTACAAAGGCGTGCTAAATTAATTCTTAGTGCGCCTTAATTTTTTATTAAGGAGAGAGAGTATGTTTTCAGCAACAGACACAATTTGGACCTTAGTCGCCGCTTTCTTAGTATTCTTCATGCAAGCGGGGTTCGCAATGGTTGAAACAGGTTTTACACGAGCAAAGAATGCCGGCAATATCATCATGAAAAACCTAATGGATTTCTCATTAGGAACTCCAGCTTTTTGGCTTATAGGCTTTGGCTTGATGCATGCAGGCTCTTCTGCATTAATTGGAGGACTTGATTTCTTTATCCAAGGTGATTACTCCATTGCGGGCTCTATTCCTTCCTCTGCTTTTGTAATCTTTCAAACAGTTTTTTGTGCAACAGCTGCTACAATAGTATCAGGGGCTATGGCTGAGCGCACAAAGTTTATTAGTTACTGTTTTTACTCAGTCTTAATTTCTGCTTTAATCTATCCAATTTCTGGCCATTGGATATGGGGTGGTGGTTGGCTTGCCACTTTGGGCTTTCATGATTTTGCCGGCTCTACTGCAGTTCACATGGTAGGTGGAGTAGCAGCTTGTGTGGGTGCACTTTTCTTAGGGCCAAGAATTGGAAAATATGATAAGGAGGGCAACTCTAAGGCAATCTTGGGCCATAGTTTAACACTTGGAGCGCTTGGTGTCTTCATCCTCTGGTTTTGCTGGTTTGGCTTTAACGCCGGCTCTACGGTTTCTATGAGTGGGGATGCAATAGAGCTTGCAAGTCATGTAGCAGTTACTACTAACTTAGCCGCTTGTACAGCCTCTATTGCTGCAATGCTTTACACTTGGATTAAGTATAAGAAGCCTGATGTTTCAATGACGCTTAATGGAACTCTTGCAGGACTTGTGGCAATTACCGCAGGTTGCGATACAGTAACTCCAGTAG
>CAYYEN010000281.1:0-4787 GCA_964470795.1 uncultured Spirochaetaceae bacterium
GAATATAGAGGTATTACCTTCTATGTTAGCGTTTGTAAAAGAGGAAACTGTTGGCACTAAGATAATGGATTTATATAGTGGGGTTGGAACCTTTTCAGCCCTTTTCCCAGATAAGAGAGTGTATTCTGTTGAGAAATTTAAACCGTGTTTACAGTATGCAAAAAAGAATGCACCAACTTCTATTGCAGTAACTGAGGATGTACTTGCTTGGGCAAAGACTGTAAGAAAAGAGGAAATTGATACCATTATAGTAGATCCTCCTCGTGTGGGACTCGCTAAAGGCGTTCCTGAGCTTCTTAAAGGTTTTTCTCCCAAACGAATTATCTACGTTTCTTGTGATAGCGTAACACTTTCTAGAGACCTTCCTTGTTTTGCGCCTTACACTGTTAAAAAGTGTAAAGTATTTGATCTATATCCTGGCTCCTCTCATGAAGAGAGCGTAGTGGTGTTAGAAAAATAAGGAACCTTTAAATGAATAAAATTATAGGCTTTGGTATAATAGGACTTGGCTCTGTTGCCCAAGTGCATGTAAAAGCAATTGAAAGCTTAGAGAATGCTAAGTTTGTTGCAGGGTATCATAAGAATATTGAAAAAGCTGAAGCCTTTTGTAAACCAAGAAAGGCTATAGGTTATGATAACCTTGATGCCTTTCTTGCAAACAAAGAGATTGATATCGTTTCCATTGCAACCCCCTCGGGCGCTCATTTAGAGGTTGCTTTGGCCTCAATTAGAGCCAAAAAGCATGTAATTATAGAAAAACCTATGGAAATTAGCAAAGAACGTTGTGAATTGCTAATTAAAGAAGCGGAAAACTATAATGTGATGCTTGCCGGTATTTTTCAATCGAGATGCTATGAATCTTCTCTTTTAGTAAAAAAAGCAATAGAAGAGGGACGCTTTGGAAAACTCACCATGGTTGATGCGCAAGTTAAGTGGTATCGAAGCCAAGAGTATTATGATTCCAATCCTTGGCGAGGCACTTGGGCAATGGATGGGGGTGGAGCACTTATGAACCAAAGTATTCATGCAATTGATTTACTTCAATGGTTGGTAGGACCTATTGAGGAGCTCTTTGCTTATACCGCGACCCTTGCTCATGAACGAATTGAAGTTGAAGATACTGCAGTTGCTACAGTTAAGTTTAAAAATGGAGCGCTAGGGGTAATTGAAGGTACAACTGCTGCTTACCCAGGGTTTTTTAAAAAGCTTGAGCTTTGTGGAACGGAAGGCTCTGTAATCTTAGAAGAGGAAAGTTTAAAAGCTTGGTCTTTTAAGAGGGAAACTGCAGAAGATGGGGTTATAAGAGAAAAGCATTCTAATTGTGTTAATAGCAGTGGTGGGGCAACAGACCCTAAAGCAATTAACTTTAAAGGCCACGCGCTAGTTTTTAAGGATATGGTAGATTCTCTACTTTCAAATAGAAGTCCAATGGTTGATGGGAAAGAAGCTAAAAAAGCTGTTGAGATTATTGAAGCTATTTATAAGAGTGCTAAAGAGCACTGTGCCGTTAAGCTATAAAAAAAGGGAGAAGGGTTAGTTCTCCCCCTATACTTTTTAGCCTCTAGCTATTACATCGCGCATGAAATATGCACTATCTTTTGGAGTGCGGGTAAGTGTTTGGTAATCACAATAGACGATACCAAAGCGCCTAGAATAGCCAAAAGCCCATTCAAAGTTATCGATAAAGGACCATACATAGTACCCCTTAAGATTAACCTTGTTCTCAATTGCTTTTTGGCAAATCTTCAAATGGGCTTTTATATACTCAATACGTTGTTTATCGTGAACTCTTCCGTTTTCCACAACATCATCACTTGCAAGTCCATTTTCTGTGATATAGAGTGGTAGGTGATTAGTGTACTCATCAAAGAACTTTAATTGGTTATAAAGTCCATCTGGGGTAATAGGCCAATCCATAGCTGTGGTATCTTGCCAATTAGGTGCCCAAGAGTAGCCTAGAGGGTTAGCCTCATCAGTATAAACAGCGCCTTCTTGGTAGAAGTTGATACCCATGAAATCGATCTTTTGAGCTATTAATTCCATATCCTTTTCTTCTATTTGGCAGTCTTCTTTGTGAAAGACTTCTGGATAAGGTTTTCCCATAAGAGGGGCTAAAAAGACTTCCGTTTCAAATTCTCTTGCTATTTCTGCCGCTTTTATATCTTCTGCTCTTCTTGAGGCGGGACGCGGGGTAGAAGGGTTTAGAGTGATACCAATTGGAGCTTTTAAGTTGAGCTTTCGATACTCCTTAACTGCCATACCATGAGCTAGATTGACATTATGAACTGTCTTATTAAAGGTTGTTAAATCTTTAATTCCGGGAGCATGTACACCAAAAAGATGACCCAAATGACAGATGCAGAACGGTTCGTTGATAGTAATCCAGTAATCGACACTATTATTAAGTTCTATAAAAAGAGTTTTTGCATAGTTTGCAAAGGCAATAGAGGTTTCTCTATTAGCCCAACCTCCTATATCTTGAAGATATTGGGGTAAGTCCCAATGGTAGATAGTAAGGGCGGCTTTCATGCCATTATCATGTAAACATTTTATTAAAGCTTTATAATAGTTAATACCTTCTTCATTAACAATATTATCATTCTGTGGAAAGATTCTAGACCAAGAAACAGAAAAGCGATAGGACTCAAAGCCTAATTTTGCCATTAGCTTTATGTCCTCTTCATATCTATGATATTGATCACAAGCAACTTTTCCGTCAGCTCCTGCATATACAGCTCCTGGTACATGGGCAAAGGTATCCCAAATACAATCTGTTCTACCGCCTTCTTTGCTAGCTCCTTCAACTTGATAGGAGGCTGTTGCGGTACCAATTAAAAAGTCCTCTGGTAAAAGTAAATTATCCATTTCTAACTCCTTGAATCTTAGAATAACGTGAGAACTTTAATCTGTAAAGTAAATTTGTTCAAGCACAGAACAAATTAATTTTATTTTACTTGACAGATAGATAAACCAATGCGATTCTATGTTTGTACATTGAGCAAACAAACATAGAATAGGAGAAAAATATGCCAGTTAACAATAACATGTTTCAAAAAAATTCAAATATTAGTTTGGTTGCAAAAGAAATTTGGAAAAATAAAGAAGTTTCCAGAATTGAAATTGCTAGAAACTTAAACTTATATCGTTCAACCGTTACAAACATTATTTCTTTTTTATTAGCCTCAGGGGTAGTAAAAGAAGGGTATTCAAAAGAATCGAGTTCTGTAGGGGGACGTAAAGCTATATCTTTAATGCTTAATAAAGAGTTTGGCTGTGTGCTTGGTTTTGATATCCAACCTTCCCACTATAGAATTGTTATTCTCTCCTTTGATGGCGAGATCGTGTGGTCTACTGTAGGCTCTTTAAAGTCTTTAAGTTTAGAAGAGATGGTGTTTACTGTAATAGAGAAGGGTCTTGATGCGTGTAAGACAATTGTCAAACTTCCAATTTTAGCCCTTTCTTTTAGTATCCCTGGTGAAATTGATAGTAAAGAAGGTAAGATTGTTAATTCTAATCCTTTTAATATAAAGAATTTTAATCTTAAAAAGTTTATTCAAAGTAAATATGAGTATCCAATTTTTGTAGATAATGATGCTAACTGTGCTTCTTGGTTGGATCTATCTGCCTACAGCAATTACAACAATGCGATTTCTCTTATTGCTGACTACCATGAAGATGCAAACATCTTCAATGATAGAATTGGTATTGGTCTTGGTGTTGGTATCATCATCAACGGAAAGGTTTATACCGGCTCTCATAATAAAGCAGGTGAGTTTTGTTCTTGCACTTGGCTTAAAGGTAATACTACACAAAATGGTCTTTCTTTAGAGCTTTTAAAAACAACTATCAATAATGAAGAAAGTTATAAAGCTTGGTTTAAAGACACCATGATTTCCTTCCTACCTATGGTGATAATGATGGATTGTGATGCGATGGTTTTACATGGAGTGCCGTTTGCTAATAAAGAAAATGTATTAGCAAACCTTCAAGAATTAACTCCAGGATTGCTTGATGCTTTAGAGCGTACAGACTGCCACCTTATCTTTGATTCAGATTTACAAGAGTTAGTTGCTGCTAAAGGCGCGGCTGTAAGATATTTAGTTAATTTATTTGCGTTACCAGATTTAACGGAAAATTTTGACCAAAGTTTAGATTGGTCTTGGATTATAGAATTTAGTAAGAGTCAACTATAAAGGAGAAAGAGATGGGTAATAAAAAGGGTATTTCTACTCGTGGTGAAGAAATTCGCTCCTATTGGGGTTTCGTCCTACCCGGGTTTATTGTTTATTTTGTTGTTATGGCTTTTCCAATGGTGTTTTCACTTTTTTTGAGTATATCAAATTATAATGGCGGCTCTCTTTTTGGAAATGTTAGAAATCCATTAAAGTTTGTTGGTTTTAAATTTTATGAAAAGATGTTTAAAGACCCGTATTTCTATTTAGCTTTGAAAAATAACATGTATATTGTTTTAATTTCTGTCTTTGGACAAATTCCTCTTGGTTTTATGTTCGCATACATTTTATTTAGAGGCTTAATTAAAGGTAAAGATTTCTTCCAATCTATCATCTACTTACCTTGTGTTATTTCTACTGTTGTTATTGGTATTTTATGGAAGAGCTTCTTTGCTCCTAACGGGGCTTTCCCAGAGCTTATAAGAATATTTAATCCGTCTTATGTTCCAGGAGTTAGCGCTCATCCAATGTTTAAAGTCTTGTTTGTAATCCTTTGGATGTATACCGGTACCTACTTAATCATCTTCTTAGCAAATCTTCAAAAGATTGATACTT
>CAYYEN010000282.1:0-4759 GCA_964470795.1 uncultured Spirochaetaceae bacterium
CGGCACGGCCGAGAGCGTTCGCTATCATATTCACGCAAACATCAAACGCCAACTCGCGCACCTGCAGTTCAGCGAGGTCACAACTAAATGTACCGCTGCTGAGTTGGCGCTGCCTATCTTTTAGTCCGAATGTTTTTGCTATCCATTGCTCAAAAATGTTCATATTTCCTCCTATAGAGCTATCGCTTTTAACCGCGGCTTTTTGGCTTTTACGCAGCCTTTCAATTCATCCTCTATGCACATCGACGCAACAAGTGCCATAAACGGGTCTGTCTTGCGGCTCTTTGCTTCAATTTTTGCATAATAATAATTACCCGTGTCGCTGCCTATTTTACGGCTGCTGCACACGCGTTTTGCGTTATTAACCGCCCACCTTAGCGCAACATCGTCGCCCCAAGTAAATAAATGCCGCGTAAAGCAATCCTGTATTACGCCGTCAACCGCCATAATATCCGACGGTCTTATCAGCTTGACGTTTTTGCGATTTTTGGCATCAAATCCAATATCGGCAAGCGCCTCGGCAAGTAGCGCATAGCGGTAATTATCTAGGGCAATTTTTTTAATATTATAAATCTTGCCGAGTTCGCGGATATAATCCGTCAGCAGGGTAGGGGATATATTAACATCGTCGACCAGTGTCAGTTTTCCGTTTTCCGCCCAATCCTCCCACGGTATCTTTAAACGCGGTTTGTCTTTACTCTCTAAACAAAACCACGCCTTATTTATATCAAATCGCTCATCGCCGTTTTTAAAATGAAAATTAACCGCGGCAAAGTCGTTAATGTTAGCATAGTCAATGCCGACAGTGCAACTCCACCCGCGCATATTTTCGGGTAACGGTTTATTTGTCGCTTTTACGTTTTCGTATTCAGTCACCGCGATCTCGCGGTTGCTTGACCTTATGCCCATACGCTTCGTCAAAAAGTCGCCGTTCTGTTCGGGGTGTTCTTTCCACTCCTCATATTCGTCGCGAATTTCGTCAAGCAGGTCGGGACGGTATGCAAGTGACGGGTTGGCCATATACCAGTTGCTTTCGTCGTGCACCTGCTTTTTATTATTTAGTCGATAGATAAACGGCAAAAAGCCCTTATCGTCCTCGCCCTCAAACAATATTCTTTGGCTGCGCGCGTCTAAATCGTCGAGAGGCCCGTCCGACACGTCGCCATTTGATGTAAAATAACCTACGCGCGGATGCGCAACTTTTCCAAGTCCGGTTATAAAAACCTTGATGTTGGCATAGTTCTCAAACCGATGCACCTCGTTAAAAACAACCTTGCCGCTGCGCATACCATCGCGCCCTTTCGGGTTGTTGGTGCGTCCTTTAATTACGCCTAAATTTCGTCGTCCCTGCGCAATTTCCTTTGTATGATAAAAATACTTTTTTAGCTTAGCCTCATATGCCGGAGTGCGCAGCGTCTCGATAAAATCCATTAATGGCTGCTGCGCCTGCTCCTCGTTGTTTGCGCAGATGTCAACGTTATAATGCGGCACATCGTTGTACGGCGACACCATAGCGCAGCTGTCAAATGCGATATATCCGTCCTTGCCCGCACCGCGTCCTATCATGCAAAACAGCGTTTTCCAGCGCGGTTTTTTAGTCCCGCCGTAAAACGTGCAGTTCCAAAGCGCAAAAATAAACCGTTCCCACGGAAAAAGCTCAAAAGGAAAATACTTTTCAAGTCGCAAATAATTATCGAGCGCGGCGCTATCGGTATAAATATCCTCGTTTTCAAAACAAGCGCGCACGTGCTTAATTAGCGCGTGCTGCTCCTTGTTGCATTTTGGCTTATCGCTTTCGACGAGCTGAGCATACTCTTCAATTCTCGGGTCTAGTTTACAGCGGTTCATTATCCGCATCACCGCCAGGCTTTGATACTCTCATTTGCTCGCGATAGCCAAGCGCGTCGCCAATAGCTAGCATTTGTTTATGTACCTGATTTTTTAGCGCGACGCTCTTGTTGTCCGTCATGCCCTTTTGTGCTCCGTTTGAATATGTAACCATAACCCCGCGCTGTTCAATATTTTCGCGAAGCATTCGGTAGTTGCACCATAGACACATATACTGGTCTAGCAGGTCGGCGTAATATTCCGTCACCATTCCTCGCGCCGTGAGGTCGTCAAGTATAGCGGTTCGCAGCCGTATATACTCATCCGTTGCCTGCCACTCCGACGCCTTAGTTTTTTTTATAGCCGCCATATCAATCACCTCGTTTCAATTAAAAAAGTGCCCAAAGTGGGCACATTAAAAACATTCACAACCCCGCACCACATCGCCGCTTAACCCAAACCACCCCCCCCTCGCGTGAACCTCTCAAAAAATCTACTTTGTCAAGGACCCACACGAGTAAGAGCTCGGAAGGGAAGAAGCCGTTTATTTCAGGGGGGGGGTATGGCTAGTCCCAACGCTCTGTATTACTATAACCATTGGATTTTGTTTTAAATTTATGCAAACGCTCGGGGTGACACTCGACCTCATGACATTTCTTACAAACGCTCAATAGTTGTCGCTGTCTCGCGCCGTCATTATCAACGTAATAAATATCTAGCGCGAGGTCAGGCCGTGCCCGCAAATGATTAACGTGGTGAACTAGTTCCGCGCGCCTATACTTCCCGCGCGCCTTGCAAAGTTGACATTCGTTTTTATCGATTTTAAAAACATCATCACGTTTGCGTTTCCACTCGCCTGTGCAGTAAAACGCGTGTGCATCTCCCGCCGCAATGCGCTCACGCAGCCACTTCAAAAACGCCGCTGTCATTTGCCATGCAAATGTTTGGCCCGCAGCACATTAACCTCCGCCTGCATCTTTTTATCCGGCAGCACGCACCGAGCAAATGCACACGACCACACGCCCGTGTCCTTGCGCGTGCTCCAAACACACCGCACGCACCTTTGTTTGGTTGCGCGCGGCTCTCCATAATAAACAAATTTTTTCATAGTCCCTGCCCGCAAAGCGCCTATATGTTAAGCTGCCTTACAGTACCCCCCCGCAATCTCGAAGAGGCTCGTCTGCGCGGTAAACGCCTCAAAGCGTTCGCGTGCCAATCCGTAATACTTTGCGTTAATTTCAAACCCAATAAAATCAAGTCCTGCGCTATACGCTGCTATTCTGCTCGAGCCGCCGCCGAGGTGAGTGTCAAGTATCTTGTCGCCCGGCTTTGCGTAATTTGCAAAAATCCAATCGTAGAGCGCGATAGGCTTTTGCGTTGGGTGTATTTTGCCGCCCTCGTCGCGCCGCTCTTTTTGCATTTTATAAAATTCATAAGTAAAAACTTTTGCCGGAGTTTTGCAATTAGTCCACGCGTATTCCGCGCTCGCAAAATTCGGAACGTTCTGCGCCTTATTCCAAACGATAAAATATTCAGTTTCGGGCAAAGTAAAATTGTTTGCGCCCCAAATGATGGCTTTTTGCGAAACGCGGAAAAGCTCGTCGAAATATTCTTTCGGAGGTTTAATATCCCACAGGCCAATCTCGCCGCTTGCGTCTATCAACCCGCCGCCACTTTTCCCGCCAAATATTCCATACGGCGGGTCAACCACGGCGAGCTCAAAATATTTATCCGGAAACTGCGCCATGCCCTCCATACAGTCCATAAGATAGACATCGTTCATTTTCAGCATTTCCGCAGCCTCCTCAAAAAAGCAATAAAAAAAATAGCCCCGCCTTTCGGCGAGACTATATAAATCTACAAGTACATAATACCACAGAAAAACCGAACAAACCGAACAAAATCAAAAAAAGTTAAAATATTTTTTTTGCAGCCCGCTTTGCATTTTATTTAAAACGTTACAGTGGCGCTCAAAATCGCCGCCGCAATCCAGTAAATGGTCTTTTTATAATCTCCGCCCGCGCAATAGACGCATGCCGCGCAAATGTCCAACACCATCAAAACGCACGGAAACAAAAACTGTATTTTCACTTTTTCTTTTCCTCCCCAAAAAACCGTTTTATTTTCATTCTCACCGCGTCCTCCCCAATATCAGCGCCGAGCCGTGTGGCTATCTGATGATATCGCAGTCCCTCAATATAACGCGCCGATAATATGCGCCGCATTTGCACATCGTCAACGTCGTCAATCAATCGCTCTATCCGCGCATATTCCGCGACATATTTCTCGTGCGCCGCCGCAAGCTCCGCCCGCTTTGCGGTTAATCGTTTAATCAACGGTGCACCGCTCACCGGCACACCCTCAACCGCCGTGCAATGCAGCACATACGGGAATGCCGCGTCAGACGCCTTGACAACACCCCCGCTCTTTTTTAGCGCGGCGATATCGCTGTCTATTTTTTCTATATCCCTCCGCAGGCAAATCAGCTCCGCCCGCACCTCCCTTAATCTCAAAAAATCACGCCTACTGTACTGCACCGCCAAATCATCACCGCCTACACAACGCCGTAGCGCATTAAAATTTCTTTAGCACCGCTCTCGCTCACGGTGTCGGGATAAAACTCATCGCCCGCTTTGACAAAATAAAAACGGTGATATTCTTCAAAATCGCCTCTATCGTCAACACTCCAAAACCTTTCACGTCGTATTTGCGTTGACGCGACAATCGCCGAGCCGTCTGGCAAAACATAGCGGTAGTAATCCATGTGCAGCTCCGGCACGCTCACCCACAGCCCCCACTCTTTAAATGCCTTGATAAATTCCTGCCGAGCCGCGTCGTTTTTAAGGCTTATCTTGCCCCTTTTTGAAAAATCAATCTCAATTATAGCCGCCGCCCTTTTCCAGCCGCTTATTTTTATAAGGCGGTGGCAGTA
>CAYYEN010000283.1:0-4752 GCA_964470795.1 uncultured Spirochaetaceae bacterium
GTAGTGACGTAATTCTTGAAAATACTGTAAAATATAGGGAGAAAGGAGAAAGCTCTGTCGCTTCAGCCATCTTAGGTTCTCAGAATATGACTAATGCTATTGTAGCTTCTACCCTAACTACCATATGTGTATTTGTACCTTTACTAATTTATAAATCAAAGCTAGGTATGATCGGTATGATGTTCCAAGATTTAATCTACACCGTTTGTATATCCCTTGGTGTTTCCTTAGTTGTGGCAATCACGTTAGTTCCGGCACTGGCTGGTAGTATTTTACGTCTTTCAACAAGAACTCAAAAACCGCTAAAGTTTGTACCTCTAAGAGCGATAGATAACTTTTTTGAAAAGATAGAAGAGGGGTTAGAAAAAGCGTATGTAGTTGTACTAAAGTACTTCTTAAAACATCGTTTGCTATTAATAGTGCTCCTGTTATGTATCTTAATCTTTTCATTAACAATGTTTAGCGGAATTGGTATGTCTTTAACTCCACAAATGAACACAGATGACTCGATTTCTCTCTCTTTGTCCCTCCCCGCAGGTACAAACCAGAGTGTAAGCCAAAAAGAAATGTTTAATTTTTATGATAAATTGTTAACCGCTTTACCAACAGAAGGTTATACCGATATCATGATAGAAGTAGGTTCTTCTAACAGTGGTACTATTACGATCTCGTTACCAGATATCACCGAGCAAAAGTACACGATTAATGAGCTTAAAGCTTTGATAAATCCATTATTAAAAGGAAATGCAGATGCAACCTGGACTTACGGGGCGGGTAGAGGACCTGGCTCTAGCAGCGCAATTAATGTCTCTGTTACTTCCTCTGATGAAGAAAAGACCTTGCAAGTCGTCAAAGAAATTGCCTCAATTATCTCCTCTTATGTACCAGAGGCAACCAACGTTGCAACCGATTTAGAAAATGGAGCGCCTAAAATTGTTTTAAATATCGATACTGAAAAAGCAGCAGATTTAGGAATTACTCCCTCCTCTCTTATCTCAACCCTATCTAATGCGATCTCAGGCTCTCAAGCAACCACCCTTACAACCTTTAGTTCTACCGCAACTTATAAGTTGATGGTACAGCTAGACGATGAGTATTTAACCGACCTCGATTCTCTTTCCTCCCTTTTAGTCAACTCTAACGGAGGACTGATAAGACTCGATAGTGTTGCAACTCTTAGTGAAGGGACCAGTCCGCTAACTATAACTCGAGAGAATAAGAATAGAGTTAACCACGTTACAGCCGCCGCTAGCGGAAATTATACTAGTAGCCAGGTACAAGAAGCTGTAACCTCAGCCCTCGATAAATATCTCTCACTTCCAGAAGGTGTTTCAATAAGTCAGTCTGGTGATATGAGTACCTTTACCAGCTACGCACCAACACTAATCTTAATCGTGTCTCTTGCTTTGTTGTTAGTCTTTGCAGTAATGGCGGCACAGTTTGAGTCGTTAATTGACCCGTTCATCATCTTTGCAACTATTCCGTTGTTGCTGATCGGTGTAATTTTAATCCATATTACTATGAATCAAAGTTTCTCTCTTTTCTCCATTGTTGGAATTATTGCTCTTATCGGTGTTGTTGTTAATAACGGTATTGTAATGGTTGACTCCATTAACCAGTATGTAAGGCAAAAAGTTAGAGTAAAAGAGGCGTGTTTGATGGCCGCTCGTACCAGACTTAGACCTATTTTGATGACTACTCTTACTACAATTTTAGGAATGGTTCCACTTGCGTTTTTCCCAGGAGAAGGAGGCGAAATGATGCAACCAATTGCTTTAACCTTTGTTGGTGGTATTGTAACTGGTGCATTCTTAACCTTACTGTTATCGCCAGTCTTATATTCAGTATTTAATACAAGACGTGAGAAGAGATTTAACTCTCCTCATTCTCTATTAAATGAAATTGCTGCATATGATGAGCAATACCATAGTAATTAAGATTTTTAAGCTTCTCCCTTTAGATTAAGTATGAAGCTTAAAAGCAAACAGATATTAATAGGCTTTGCACTGCTACTAGTTTTTATACTCGGTGGTGCAAAGTTTTTTTATTATTGTAAATACAATTGTTATCAATTAGGTTTCCCTCAAGAAAGCGTGGTCGCGATAAAAGGGAGGGTGCTTCAAGATTCTGTACTGTCAAAGTATTATCAATCAAACTGTTTGTTGCTTTTAAAAACTTGTTTAAACAAAAATGGTGATGAAGCCAGTGCAATGGGTGTTATCAGAGTGCAGTATAAGGGGAGTAATCTTTATAGTGGGGATAAAATTAAAGTAGGCGGTTGTTTTTCTGAATTTGGGTTTAAAGGAAAGAGTGCTTATATCTTAAAACGTCGTGGCTTTACCAATATTAGAGCTAAAATCTTGACCTCTTTTTCTAATAAGCTATCAAAAAGCGCTGAAAAGGATTTAATTCGAATGCTACTTTTAGGGTTTTCTCTAGATGGAGAGGGCGAGATAAAGCAGTTAGCCAAAGAGAGTGGTACAAGCCATGTACTAGCGCTTTCAGGAATGCATTTAGCTTTCTTTTCCTCTCTCCTTTCTTTAGCGCTCTACCCAATCTTTAAAAAAGATGCTTCCTACTTTTCGCTAGTCTTTCTCTTTTTGTACGTGAGTATTATAGGGCCTAAACCCTCTTTAATTAGAGCCTTACTCTTTAGGCTCGTAATGATACTATTTCCAAAAGTTAAGCCACTAATTGGTCTTTTTATCACCTTCCTCCTTCAAGCCTTCCTCTTTACTTGGACAATAGGGGAGCTTTCAACTATTTATAGCTATACTGCACTCGTAGGAATCTTACTCTTTGTTCCCCTTTTTACTAAAGTAATACCTGTTTTAAAGCCATTAGTTTTATACTTTGCCACTTCCTATTCCGCCTTAATCTTTACTTCCTTGATCTCGTTAAAAAAGTTTGGCTACTTTAGTCTTGGTGCAATCTTTATTTCAGGATTATTAACTCCATTGTTGTTCTTAATGATGTTAAAGGGTCTTATCTATTTAATTCATCCCTTTGAACTCGGATTTAACTACACCTTTTATGACTTATTTATCAAGCTTTTAGAAATAGGAGGGAAGTGTGGAAAGATAAAAAGTTGTTCAAATTATCTTCTCTTTATACTCCCTCTCTTGTGTATAATTGTTCTATCGGTTATTTTTGAGCTTAGGAGAAGACGATGTGGCAAATTAATTATGAAAGTCCAAAAGACATAACAATGGTATTAGAGGCTAATGGGCTGAATATGAGTAAGAAGTTTGGGCAAAACTTTTTATTACCTTTATCCATTCGCTCACAAATAGTCTCTCTATTAGGCTTAAACGATTCAACTAACGCTTGGGAAGTGGGACCCGGGTTTGGCTCTCTTACAAGTCTTGCACTTGAAAAAGGGTCAAAGCTTAAAGCGTTTGAAATAGACAGAGGCTTTTGTGAAGTGTTGAAGAATAAAGCCTTTGCTGATGAGCCTAACTTTTCTTTAGTAGAAGGCGATGCCTTGCAAACGTTATTTAAACAAAAGGAAACGCCAGATATCTTATTTGGAAATCTTCCTTACAATGTAGGCTCTCAAATAATAACAACTCTTGTTGAAAAGAGCTTTCTTCCACCTAAAATGGTATTTATGCTTCAAAAGGAAGTAATAGATAGAATGATTACAGCTCCGGAGAAATCTGAATTTCCTCTATTTTCAGTTCTTACTCAATTAGATTACAAGAATCAGATGGCAATGGTGATAAAGAAGAGCTGTTTTTATCCTGAGCCTCTTATTGATAGTGCAATTGTGGTGATGACTCGAAAGGAGTCGATGATACCAGATAGCAACCGTCAAGTGTTCTTAAGTTTGGTAAAAGATTTATATGCCCACCGCAGAAAGAATGTAAGAAACAACTTAGCTTCCTCCATCGTTGGAAAAGTAGGCGGTAAGACTATGGTTGAACAAGTCTTACAAGAGGCCAAGCTTACAGGCATGGAGCGAGCTGAGAAGTTTGATTTTGCTCAACTTCTACTCCTTACCCGAGTTGTTTGCCAATATATTTAGACAAAAAACAGAGCAAGGTTATTGCTCTGTTTTATAACTAAAGAGATGTCTTGTTTATTTTGAGTTAGCTTGTGCCATTGTGATAGCAGAAGTCATAACGATATCTTCAACAGAACATCCTCTTGAAAGGTCTGAAATAGGTTTTGCAAAACCTTGAAGGATTGGACCATAAGCTTCAGCACCAGCAAGACGTTGAACAAGTTTGTAACCGATGTTACCAGCTTGTAGGTCAGGGAATACTAATACGTTAGCCTTTCCAGCAACATCAGAGCCAGGAGCTTTTTGTTTACCAACAGACTCAACCATAGCAGCATCTGCTTGTAATTCGCCATCAACTTTAAGAGTTGGGCATTTAGCTTTAACAATTTCGGTAGCTTGTTGAACTTTGTCAACTAACTCGCCTTTAGCAGAACCTTTGGTGGAATAGCTAAGCATAGCTACAACGGGTTCAGTATTTAGGAAGATACGGCAGGAATCTGCACTAGCTTCTGCAATTTCTGCAAGTTGTTCAGCTGTTGGGTTAGGAATTGTTGCGCAATCTGCAAAGATGAAAGCACCATTTGCACCATATTGTGCTTTGTCAGTTGCCATAACAAAACAAGAAGAAGCAGATTTAATACCAGGTTTACATTTGATGATGTTGAAAGCTGCTCTAAGTACGTTTGCTGTAGTTGATTCCGCACCAGCTACCATAGAATCTGCATAGCCGAGGTGAACTAACATAG
>CAYYEN010000284.1:0-4186 GCA_964470795.1 uncultured Spirochaetaceae bacterium
AAAAGACTCATCATTCTCTTCTATTAAGGAGGAGACTAACTCATCAAAGAAACTCGATTCATAACCTCCACCTTGATAGGTAAAATCATATTCTAAAATAGCATCATTATAGACAAAGTGTACCTCTTCAGAGGTTTCTTGCGCATAGATGTAGTAAAAGATTGAAATATCTTTTTCTTTATCTTTTCTCAAAATTCGACCTAAGCGTTGTATCTTTTGTCGCTCTCCAGAGCCTCCAGAGATCCAAATACCCACATCTGCATCTTTAACATCTAGCCCTTCATCAAGCGCTTTGCAGGAAACAAGTATTCTGGCACTTTTATCAGAAAAGGAACGTAAAGCATTTGCTTTTTGAACATCCCCTAGCTTGCTATGGTATTCCACCGCTCTAAAGTCTTTAAGCAAGCTATAAAGAATATCTGCTTGCTCAATGCGCTCACAAAAGACAATTATGCTCTTACTTTCAGGGATTTGAGCTATCAGGTTATAAACACATTCTATTCTTTCTTGAGCCATCACAATTATGGTAGTTCGAGCTCTTAACTTTCTTAAAAGTGTATTTGCAATTTCATAATAATAAGAATTAGGATTTCTGCTTTCTTTATTTAGCCAAGGGAATAAATTATCAGAAGAGGCAATATTTAAAGGAAGCTTATTCAACATCGCATTAATAGTTCTTGTGAGCGAAGTATATAGTTCACTCTCCTCCTTTGTGAGATTGATACCAATATTAACAACCTTACATGAATTGATAACATCATCCTTGATAGCATTTTCTAAATCATAGTTGTAGATGATGGGACCTAGCTTTCTTGAAACATCATCAAAGAAATTGCATTCAGGTGTTGCAGATAGCCCTATTGAATGGAACCGAGTAACTTCTTCTTTTTTCAAGAGGGGGAGGAAATCAAAAATCTTTCTATTCTCCTCACCGCTTAGATGGTGACATTCATCTACAATTAACAGTACATCTTTGCCTTTTCTTATCAAAGAGAGAATATCACTACTTATTCGATATCTAGCAGAGTTGATAACATATACTACAAACTTCTTATCAAGCGTATCTTTAACTTCCCCATAGTATTTACCGATATCACTTTTAGAAATAGAAAATACATTTGAAAGTACTTTAGACCATTGCCTGCATAAGACTATCTTAGGCACTACAATTCTAACATAAAGATTATCATTCTTCTTTTGGTCTAAATCTAAGGCAGCAGAAAGTGCCATAATAGTCTTTCCCGCCCCTGTTACAACCTTAAAGGTGCCCCTACAATTGTTATCATACCAAGTCTTAATGGCCTCGTTTTGCCATTCAAGTAATGTCAATTTCATACGTACCGCAATTATAACATAATATTAACAATAATTAGCATTTAGATTACCAATTTCAAGTCTTTTTAGGTTTACAAGAATATTGATGGTAAGGTATCTTATCACATGAGGAGATTAATATGAAATACGAACAGTTATATCAACAATATCAAGAAAATGAAATAGCTTTAAAAGATGCCTCTGCTAAGGTTGCAAAATTGCAAAAAGCTATCATGAAGAACTTAGAAGTTGGAGATCTAAAGCAATATAAAGCAAACTCTGCAGCTTTTTTAGCAGCCCTTGAAGAAGCTAAAACTATAGCCTCCCTTATTGAAGAGAATATCAACCAATTTGATACCAACGAATACTTTGAAAGCGGTGAGTTTTCTCAAGAACTGCTCTCAGCTGCACAGGATATGAATATCGATTTATCTGGAACTTTCCCAAACTTTGAAAGCTTTCCTTTCAAGATTAGAATTGAAAGTGAGAACTCTGATATCTATCTAGATAAAAAGAAGTATAGCACCATAAGACCTAAAGCGTTCTTAGATATCGTCAAAGCGGGTCATGAAAAGCTTAACAAAGAGTCCTTTAATGAAACAAATTTTGCTACTGAGTTATCACAAATCTATGATCTTGCACTCTTAAAACTTAACAAAAAACCAGGTAGTGAAATTAACCTTTCCGTCCTCTATAAATTTGTTGTTCCAATGAGCCGTTTTAAAAAAGAATATAACCTTCAGTCCTTTGCTTTTGACCTTGCACGTCTTTTTATGAAAGACCCAGTAACCTTAAAAGATGGTAGAAGCTATAAGTTTGGAACCAGTCATCAAATGCCTAAGAACGGTATTAGAATTACAGATAATCTGGGAAATGAACTCTTTTTATTCTCCATCAGTTTCGATAATACAAGTTTTTAAAAGGTAGTAATAATGTATAATGGGATATCAGTACTAACAGAGTTTTGGAAGAAGCTCTATCTTCTTGAGTATATCAAAGAAGGTGGTAGTAAGATTAAGTTTGTTACAGGACAAGAGCGCAGTGGTAAGACCTTCTTTGTAGAAGAGCTTACCTCTATTGCAAAGGAGTGTAACTATCTTACAGTCTGTTTAACTGCAAAAGAGACTTGGTTAAACAACTTTAATGACTTTTATGTCTCCATCTTCAACAATGCAGAGGTAGAGGATTTAATCAAAAGAGCCTCAACTTTAATAATAAAAGAGATGGGATATAACCCAGAAGATGTTAAAGAAGGCACCACTTTTGTAGACCTTCTAGCCACTCATGAGGATAATAATGCATTAACTAAGAAAGCAATTAGAGAGCTTTTAACTACCTACTTTCTTAACAACCCACGCTTTGATAACAACTTTGGTGTTGCCATCTCACTTTTAGTTGGCGAAGTACTTGGTCATCCCCAACTTGAAAAAGAACACAAGGATACTTTGTATTCCTGGCTATCTGCTAAAAAAGAAGTAAAGATTACTGATATCAAAAAACTTGAAATGAATCCTTATAAGATTACCAAGTATAATGCAAGACAGATGTTACGCTCCTTATCGGAATTATGCCACTTAGCAGGCTATAATGGCCTTTTCATTGCAGTTGATGATATTGATGTTTTAGTAGAGAAATCTGGCCTAAATACTATGCATTATACTAAGAGAAAACGAGACGATACTTATGAAAGCATGAGAGCGCTTATTGATGATATTGATAATTTTTCAAATATCTTTGTGCTCTATGCCTTCGATTCCAAACTAATTGAAATGGAAAATGAAGGACTAAAATCTTATCAAGCTCTTTGGATGCGAATTCAAAATGAAGTTAAAGGCAATAGATTCAACAAGTTTACGGACATTGTCGATATGGATTCTTTAAACAATGAAGTTTATGATACAGCCTCCGTTATTGCACTATCTCAATGTGTAATTGATGCCTTTGATTTATCCCAAGATGCTTTATTAAAGGAAACTGAAGCTGAGGATATTTTAGTAAGAGCCAAGCAAGGCGGTATGCCACTTCCTGGCCTTATTGAAGATGTAACCCTTGAAAAAGGAGGTTTATTAAATGAGTGATTTTGATTTCGAGTCTCGCCATATTATTGAAGCTTTACGCTCTGGAATTCCATCCCGTGCAGTTGGAAGATACTTTTCTGATGCTAGAAAGGAAGTAATGAATAAAATCAATAATTACATTACCAACTTAAAAGCAACTGGTAACTCCTCATCCTTTCTTTTTAAAGGCCGATATGGAGAGGGAAAAACACACCTTCTCAATTCCTCTTGGGCTTTAGCTAAAGACAACAATATGGTTGTCTCCTTTATTCCACTAAGTAAAGAAACTCCTCTTGATAAAATGCATTTGATTTATCAAAAGTTACTTGATAACACTTTCTTACCGAATAAGGAACTCCCATCCATCCAGCCTTGTTTACAAAACCTAACACCAGGCTCTGAGATAACTCAAGCGCTTTTAAAATTTGCTAAAGAAGAGTTGCATAGCGAGCGACTCTACTATTTGCTAAAATGCTATGTAAAAACTTCTGATGCAGACATCTTAAATTCTATCAAGGCAGATTTTGAAGGTGACTTTGTCTCTAATGCAGATATCAAAAGCTTCTACGCAAAAACCTACAACGAGAAGATTAAGTTTGAAAGAAACTTTGCCAAAACTAAAGACTTTCTTGAATACTTCAAGTTCATGAGCTACCTATTTAAGCTTTCAGGCTTCAACGGTTGGGTTATTCTTATTGATGAAGTTGAACTTATTGGACGCTTTGCAAAGAGCGCTAGATATAAATCTTACTACAACATGGATACCTTTCTTAACCCAGAGCCCAATTTTGGTCCAGTCCTAACAATTCTGGCTT
>CAYYEN010000284.1:4196-4746 GCA_964470795.1 uncultured Spirochaetaceae bacterium
ATGAGGATGTAATAGAGAAAAAGAATGAATGGGAAAACTTAGATGCTTTTGCACTCTCGTTTTCAAAGCAAAATGTTCAACTTTATAATAAAGCTTTAAAGACTATTACTAAAACTTTAAAGACTATTGAAAGTGCTCCAAAGCTTTCCCCTCTCACTCTTAGTGAAGTTAAAGATGTATTAGACTCAATAATCCTTCACCACGCTCAAAGCTATGACTGGGATCCTCAAACCACTGTGGAAGAAATCTACGATTCCATTGGTAAAGGTAACTACCTCTTACGCACTAGAATACGCTGTGCTATTGAATACCTTGATAACAAGTATCAATACCATGAAAAGGAAACAATAGATATCAAACAACTTGATAATGAGAGCTTTGAAGAAACTGATTCTAATGGAGACTAAATTAAAAGGACTTGAGAATTACTTCCTAGGTCCTTTTTTAGCAGTTAAAAAAATTGAAGTGTTAATTCAAACAACAAAAACCTAATATTATGATATAATATAAAAATACTTAAGAGGTTTTTGCAAAAGTCGCCAAGTAGCGT
>CAYYEN010000285.1:0-4734 GCA_964470795.1 uncultured Spirochaetaceae bacterium
TAGGTATTGTATTCAAACTGTGAAGCAATAGAGCGCTCTTCTTCACTATTTATTATCTGATAGTAAGCTTGAATGGCTTCGTTATAGGTTTTACCTGCATTACTCTTTAACCATTTTTGAAAAGAGGTACAAAACTTAAAGCTTTTTCCTATCTCTTCATCAAAGAAAGCTCGATGAGACTGTGTACAGACAAAGTTTTCTTCAATTAAGGTCTCCCGACTTAAAACTCCCATAGTTTTAGTCTTCTGTCTTTTTTTAGATTCAACCTCTATCCTACCAGTATTAAAATAAAGGATAATTCGATTAGTTAATTCTGCTTTGCTCCCAAAAGAGGGTAAAAAATGCTCCTTACAAAAACCTACCAGTTCTTCTTTCAAAAAATAGTAATTTGCGATAGTTTCTTTAGTTATTAGCATCAGACACCTATCAATACGCCCATATTACCATGAAGCATTATTCTAATTATGCCACAGAGCACTAAATGGCCAATATAGTAGCAGTAGAAGAACCACTTTGAGCCCTTTCCTAACTTTCCATTATATAATTGCAATAAAGGAATTACCAAAACAACGCCTAGTTGTACAAGGGCGTACACTTTATCGATAAATAAAAAATAGATGAGGGCATAGGCGCCAACACAAAGCATCATCATAGTCATCTGCTTTTTATAGTTATCTTTATTATAATAAAGCTGTAAGATTGCAAGCACTCCTATGCAACTCCAATCAGAAGGAAAAGTGATAGCAAAGATAACAAGTAAAGCAGCTACCTTTTGCCATTGCTTAAGGGTGAAGAACACATTATCACTAATTGCCAGTGCTACAACGCCCCAAGCTAACCCCCAAATTACACTTGTCTGGTTAAAGACTGAAGTTTTAAACGGGAGGAAAGGAATACCAAAGGCAAAATTATAGGCAAAGTGCGCGATTATGGAAAACACGAAAAGTCGTGCAATATATTTTTTCAAATTATGAGTATGGGTATACCCTTCAACAACTGAAAACCAAAAGATAGGCGCTGCAAGTCGTCCAAAGATGTGAATTAGAACTATCCACCAGATAGTTGGATAATTCGGCCAGATAACCCAAGAGAGATGATCGAGAGTCATTGCAACAATTGCAATAAGTTTTAGTTGATGTGAATTCAAACCTTTTTCCATAAGTGCTCCTCAAAAGAGGTAAAGTATTTGCTTCTTTTTGACCTTGATTATATCTTCATCTTTAAATTAGATAAAGTAAAAAATTAATCATTTGGGCGAATGGAAATGGTAACTACATCACTATACTCCCCTTCAAATAAGCGTGGGATTATTGAAGAATCAATATTAGAAACATAGAGAGCTTTAGTATTTGCTTTGATATTAGAAATAGGAGACCAAGTAAAAGAATCGTTTACCGTATCGATTCTAGTATTATCGCAGTACAAAGTATAGGGAATACTACCTGAGATATTATGCATTAACTTATAATTGTTTTTGCTTGTAAAAGTAACTTCAACTCCCTTATCTAATGCGCTATTGTTGATCAACACCATGGAACCAACATTTGCTTTACTGCTTCCAAAAGCAGAAGGTAAATCGAAGTTATCAACACCCTTGATAGTAAAATCCATTATCAATTGTGGCTTATCATCTAAGGGATATTCAACTGTATCCCCATAAAAACCAAGAGGATAAAATCTTTCATTATAAGGCCCTGAGCCTCCAATAAGAGGTAATACTGCAAAATAACTTTGAGTCCAAGCCTCCCCCCACTTAGTATCTGATACCTTTACATATAGTGAAGTGTTGTTATAAGGCGTCAGCGCAATTCCATCATACATGAGAGTGCTACCACACCTTCTATTCCCTTTTAGATAAAGATCTACTGTAACACTTCTACCCTTAAAAGAACGGCCAGTATCATCGCTTGATAAATTATAACCAATCGCATAATTAGAAATAGTCATCATTATAGGTTTTCCTGTAATAGGTGCACCATCTTCATAAACAATATAATAAAGTGTTGAGTCGGAAGTATAATAATAGGATTGTAAATAATAGTAATACGGATTATCGAGAATAATTGTTGGGTTGTAATAATACTTAGCATTTTGAGCAAAGTCTAAATGAAGAGTACCCAGCTTACAAACAGGATAATCGAAGAAACCTGGGATAGAACTATTTTTTGTAAAAGTTCGATTACTTTCCATTTCATAATAGGCGGTAACACCATCTTCAATTGTTGGCTTAGCTGCAAAGAGAGAGAACAAGCTAATACTTAAAAATAATATGGTTATCAAGGCCTTTTTCATTCCTCGATAATACCTTAAAATAACTCAAAAAGCAAACTTAAAAGAAGGCACCCTTTCTTTAATTGAAAGTATGTGTTAAATTTATAAAAGAGGAGAAATAAATGAGTTTAATTGATGAATATAAAAACTTTCTCGATTGCGGTAAAACCGAAAGAGAATGCGTTGATACCATTATCCAGATTGCTGAAAACGCTGGATACAGAGAAATAGATGAGTTTGAACACTTAGCGTCTGGTGATAAATGCTATATTGTAAAAGCAGATAAATCTATTGCGCTTTACCATATTGGTACCCTTCCACTCGATAAAGGTATGAATATCTTAGGGGCTCATATCGATTCCCCACGTCTCGATATTAAAATGAAGCCACTTTATGAAACTGATGGTATTGTTTATCTTGATACTCACTACTATGGTGGAATTAAGAAATACCAATGGGTTACCATGCCACTTGCAATGCACGGTGTTATTTGTAAAAAAGATGGAACTACAGTAATTGTTAATGTAGGTGAAGATGAAGATGATATTGCTCTTTGCATTTCAGATTTACTTCCTCATATGGCTCAAGAACAAATGAAAGCAACTGCTGCAGAGTTCATTCCTGGCGAAGATTTAGACTTAGTAGTAGGTTTAACTCCAAGAGAAACTGAAGAAAATAAAGATGAAAAAGAACGAGGCAAAAAAGCTATCTTAGCAGTGCTAAAAGAGCGTTATGACATCGAAGAAGATGATTTTCTTTCAGCCGAGCTTGAAGTAGTACCTGCTGGACGAAGCAGAACTTTAGGTTTTGATGAATCTATGATCCTTGGCTACGGCCAAGATGATAGAGTTTGTGCTTTTACTTCTTTAAAAGCCCTTCTCGATTACAAAGGAGAAGTTAATAGAACTCTCTGCTGTCTCTTAGTCGATAAAGAAGAAATTGGTTCTGTTGGTATGACAGGTATGTCAAGCAACCTTTTTGAAAACTTCACCGCTGAAATTCTCGATAAGATGGAAGACTATTCAGAGTTAAAGCTTAAGAGAGCGTTCCAAAACAGTAAGATGTTATCCTCTGATGTTAACAGTGCATACGACCCTCATTATGCTCAACTTTTTGACAAGAAGAACTCTTCCCCACTCTCTGGTGGCGTTGTCTTTAACAAATACACTGGAAGCCGAGGAAAATCTGGCGCGTCCGATGCAAATGCTGAATTCATCTCACAACTGAGAAAAGTACTTGATGATAAAAAAGTCACTTTCCAAATGGCTGAAATGGCTAAAGTTGATGTTGGTGGTGGCGGAACTATTGCAAAACACTGTGCACAATACGGAATGGAAGTAATTGACTGTGGAGTCCCTGTACTCAGCATGCACGCTCCTTGGGAGATAACCTCTGTCTTCGATATCGAATGTGCTTACAAAGGCTATAAAGCTTTCTTATCAATCTAAAATGATAGAGCCGTTGAAGTTGTTTCAACGGCCCTTCTTTTTTACTCCAGTTGACCTGGCAATTTCAATTTCTCTTTATAGGGAAAAAGAGAATCAAACTCCTCCGCCTCTTTTAGATCTACATTATAACCCTTAGGATCAGAATAAACGCCAGTAATGCCTTTAAAGAAATCTTCTTTTAGTTCTTTGTAGATAAAATAAGGAACAACTGCATCTCTGCTTTCCGCATAATAATGGATTCCTATAGTGCTTGCCACTTTAAAGCCAAGCGTTCCATAAAACCCAATATTGCCTTCTGTAAGCAATCCACCACAGCCTAAGGCTTTAGCTTTTTCCATAGAATAACTTAATAGTTTTGAACCATAGCCTTGTCTTTTAAATTCTGGTGCGATACTAATTGGGCCAAAAGTCATTAAAGGGATTACCCTACCATCGTCAGCTATTAGCTTAGCTTTGGCATACATTACATGCCCTATAAGCTTACCATCTTTTTCCATGACGAAATCGAGCTCAGGGATAAAATCTTCATTGTCTCTAAAACAATGTAAGACATAATGCTCTAAGCATCCTGGGCGGTATACATTCCAAAAAGAATCGCGTGTTAAATTTTCGACAGCGCAATAATCTGCCTTCGTTTCTAAACGAATGATAATATCATTACTCATAATTTCCTCCAAAAAATGTAATATCAATTTTGAGAGGCTTTAAAGACTGTTATCCAAAGCCTCTCGGCTAGAATACAATCTCCAGATTGTTTTTATTTTTTTGCAAACAAATCTCCTATGCTCTGTTATCTAACGAAATGAGGAGTTTGTCAAGATTATTAATTACACCCATTACTATAAAGCGCTAATAGGAACATTAGGAAAAGTTCATAAATATGATTATCACCCACTGCCTATAAAAGCCAAGATTATCACACCTAGTAATAATTACAAATAAAGCCTTAAAGCTTAAGAGTTTCTAGCTTTGCAGTATAATTCTTATCCTTTTCATCATAGTTGATACCAAGCGC
>CAYYEN010000286.1:0-4719 GCA_964470795.1 uncultured Spirochaetaceae bacterium
ATCATCTTTATCAACGTTTCTATATCAATGATAATGGTGTTGGAATGAGTAAAGAGTTCCAAACTCACTTGTTTGAAATGTTTAAACAAGAAAATAGAATCAACACAGATGGACAAGTTGGTAGTGGGTTAGGCTTATCGATTGTTAAGGCGTTAGTAACCTTAATGGGTGGTAAGATTATGATTAACAGTATTGAAAATATCGGTACTGAAGTAATTATCAACTTAGCTTTTCCGATCGTAAAACATGTTTCATCAGAGGCTAAAGCCCCTGTGCTTAGTGATAATTTAAAGAATAGCCATATATTACTTTGTGAGGACCAACCGCTTAATGCTAAGATTGTGATAAAAATTCTTGAAAAGTTTAATGCAATAGTCGATTGGGCTGAAGATGGTAAACAAGGAATAGAGAAATATGACGCTTCTCCTCTCAATTATTACCAAGCAATCTTGATGGATGTACGTATGCCGGTAATGGGCGGAATAGAAGCAACAAAAGTTATTAGAAAACTTGAGAGAGAAGATGCGGCCTTTGTTCCAATCATCGCACTAACTGCTAATGCTTTTGATGAAGATGTTAAGAGTGTTTTAAAGGCTGGTATGAATGCTCATTTATCAAAACCCATTGAAGTTAATAAATTGGTTGGCTTATTAAATTGTTTAATTGAAAGAGGCTAGGTTTGAAAAAGTTTATTAAAGTTGTTTTAGTAGTTATAATCTTAGTTAGTTCTTGTCTGGCTCTTTTTGCCTCTCCTACAAGTCGAATAATAAAAGTGGGATATATAGGTTATGAAGGTTTTATAAGTCCTAATGAAAAAGGTGAGATGGTAGGCTATGGCGTTGAGTTCTTAAACAAGATAGCAGAATTTACTGACTATAAATATGATTATGTTTATGGTACCTGGAAAGAGAACTTAATCAAACTCAAAAATCATGAAATTGATTTAGTTTGCACTGCTAAATTGACCGCTGAACGCTTTGAGACCTTTACCTTTTCAAAGCATCCATTTGGGCTTGTTCAAGGGGTTGTTTATTCTGCTTCTGATTCTGATTTATACTATGATGACTTTATAGGACTCAATGGTCAAAAGATTGCCTTCTTAAAAGATAGTTTAAATTATCAAATATTTACAAAACACGCTCAAGAAAATGGTTTTACTTTTATTCCAGTGTTTTTTAATAGTGATAAAGAAATGACTGCAGCTTTAGAGAATAACGAAGTGCTTGCCATAGTAACAGAGCATATGGTAGCTCATAATGATTTAAAGTTAATTTGTAAATTCGATAACCAGCCATTTTATTTAATGTCTTATAAAAACTGTAATTTTATGGGTTCTATCGATAGTGCAATGGGGCGACTCCTTATTGAGAATGTTAATTATCAAGTTGACCTATTTAATAAGTATTATGGGGAAGATAAAGCAATAAGAGACCCACATTTTACAAGAGAGGAAGTATCCTTTATTAATGACTTACTTTCTTACAAGAGAGAAACAACAGGGGTTGCTGCCTTAAAAATGCCTATAACAATTGGACAAAACCCTTTAGCGTATTTAGATGAAGAAGGGAAGATACATGGGATTTATTATGATTTACTTAGAGAAATTGCTAGAATTTCAGGAATAGCTTTTGATTTTGTCCCCTTAGAGCCTAGAGATATTGTTTATGACTACAATTACTTTAGAGACAATGGTTTTGATCTGATGATGCTAGATGATAATGCCATAAACAGAGGCTATGAAACCTTTAGAGCCTCTGGTATGCGTTTTACCAAACCAATTGATGATTTTAGAAAAGTAATTGTTGCAAAAAAAGGCTTTCAACCAGATTTAAACAGTAACTATACCATTGCCTATATTGGAAGTTCTCAAACTACTCAAAAACTATTAAAGACTTGGTATCCAGATTCTGTTTTACTACCCTACAATAATATTGAAGAGTGTTTTGAAGCGGTAAAAGATGGCAAAGCGGATATCTTAATTTACAACCAATATCTAACAGAGCGACAGCTACTTAGACCTCAGTTTAGTTCGCTATCTGTCGTGCCTTATATGAGCTTTTCAGATTCTTCAATGTTGTCCCCTATAATCTTTAAAAATGGTTCTTATAAAGAGATAGGGGAAAAAGCGGCAGACCCTTATTTAGATAACCCCTTGTTAATCTCAGTTTTAGATAAAGCAATAGAGGCAATTTCAGATCAAACTATTCGTTCTGTAGTAATTAATAATACGATAGGCACATATTCAGAACACTTATCTTGGAATGATTTTGTCTATAAATATAAATATTTTATCACGATTATCTCTATTATTTCACTTGCTTTGCTTTTTGCCCTTCTCTTGCTCAATATCTTAAAACAAAGGAACTTAAAGAAACTTTCAGCTTTTAATAAAGAGCTTGCTTATTCAGTAGACAAAGCGGAAGCAGCAACAAAGGCGAAAAGCCAATTCTTATCTCGAATGAGCCATGAGATTAGAACGCCAATGAATGCAATTGTAGGACTTACTGCGATTGCAAAGAATCATTTAGACGAGAGTGATAAAGTGGAAGAGTATCTGACCAAGATAGATTCCTCTTCTAAGGTGTTACTAAATATCATCAACGATGTACTTGATATGTCTGCAATAGAGAGTAATAAAATTAAAATTTCTAATACTGAATTTGATGTAAAACCTATTTTAGATAGTATTTCAGATATTTATTACACCCAATGCTTACAAAAGAATATCAAGTACTCAATGAGTGTAGATGTGGAACATGAATACCTCATTGGTGATTCCCTTCGTGTTAACCAAATTCTTTTAAACTTAATCTCAAACGCGTATAAATTTACTCCTGAGGGTGGTCAAATTACTATAAAAGTTACTGAGATGAATAGTGTTAATAATAAAGCCTTTATTAAGTTTATTGTCTCTGATACAGGAATTGGTATAACTGATGAGATGAAAGAGCGTCTATTTAAACCCTTTGAGCAAGAAAATAGTGAAACTGTTCAAAAATACGGTGGAAGTGGTTTAGGTCTATCTATTACTAAGAACTTAGTCGAGATGATGCAAGGCGTTATTTGTGTAGAATCAACACTGGGTAAAGGTACCACTTTTACCATCGATCTACCTTTTGATATTTGTGATATCAAGTTAGTTCAAAACTATAACAAGTTAAAGGATTTGAATATCTTAGTAGTTGATGATGATAAGAATGTACTTGAATACACTTCTGTAATTCTTCAGCGTCTTGGTATTAATTATACTCTAGCTAACAGTGGGTTAGCAGCACTTGAAAAGATAGAAGACGCAAACTATTTAGATAAAAAGTTCGATGCTTGTTTTATCGATTGGAAGATGCCAGAAATGAATGGACTAGAATTGGTTAAGAAGATAAAAGCAACTTATAAAGATACTTTAGTTGTTATAGTCTCGGCCTATGATTTATCACAGATGCAAGAAGAAGCAAAACAAAGTGGTGTAGACTACTTTATCTCAAAGCCTCTTTATCAATCAACAATCTTTAATGTATTGCTCTCCTTAACTGGGGAAAAAGTTCAAATTAAACCTTTAAATAAAATTAACTATGATTTTGAGGGTGCTAAAGTACTGCTAGCAGAAGACAATGAAATGAATACTGAAATAGCTGTTGATTTATTAGAACTGGTAAATATTAAAGTAGATACTGCTGAAAACGGAGAAATTGCCTTAGCTAAATTTGAAAAATCTAAAGAGAATGAATATTTTGCAATCCTAATGGATGTTCAAATGCCTATAATGAATGGTTATGAGGCTACTAAGCGCATTAGAAGTTGTTCTCATGTGCAAGCTAAAGTCATTCCAATTATTGCCATGACCGCTAATGCGTTTACTGAAGATATTACATCCTCGTTATCTGTGGGGATGAATAGCCATATTTCAAAACCAATAGATACACAAGTGTTATATAAAACTTTGAAAGATGCACAAGGAGGAAAACTGTGAAAAATATTGAGTTGTTAAAAGAAGCTGGTGTTGATTATCAACAAGGGCTTTCAAGATTTTGTAATAAAGAAAGTCTTTATGAAAAGTATTTGTTCCGTTTTTTAGAGGAGCCTTCTTATCAAGCGCTTGAGGATGCGATGAGTAAAAAAGAGTACAAAACAGCGTTTGAAGCAGGACATACCTTAAAAGGTGTTTGTGGAAATTTAAGTATTAACTCTCTGTTTGACAGCTTAGAGCCCTTTGTTAATGCCCTAAGAAATTCAACCGATATTGATACTGCAGTTAAAATGTTTCCTTCGATTCAGGATTCCTACAAGAGAGTAAAAGTTGCAATAGCTAAA
The DNA here is from genome assembly GCA_964470795.1 of uncultured Spirochaetaceae bacterium. GTDB lineage: Bacteria > Spirochaetota > Spirochaetia > Sphaerochaetales > Sphaerochaetaceae > Bullifex. The sequence continues at coordinate 4,309 of CAYYEN010000286.1, forward strand.
TATTTTGAAGAAGAATGAGGGCTAAGCCTCATTCTTTTCTTCAAGTTCTAACCAACGTTCTTCTTTTTCATCTAGTTCAGTTTTTGCCTCATTATAAAGACGAGTACGTTCTTCTAAGGAGCCTAAGGCAGTAGTACCTACTGTTGCAAAGCTGTTTTCAAGTTCCTTAATCTTTTCATTTAAAGAATCGATATCAAGCTCTATTTGCTCTTTTTCTTTCGTCTCTTTATAACTTAACCCTTTTTTCTCTTTCTTAACTTTTACCTCGGCTTTTACCTTGGTCTTCTTTTCCTCTTTTTGAGCAATTTTTTGCTCAGCAAATTGAGAATAGTTACCAGGGAACAAGGAAATTTGCCCAGAGCTTGGATAGTCTAAGACAAAGAGTAGCTGAGTAGTGCAGTCTAAGAACGC
>CAYYEN010000287.1:0-4715 GCA_964470795.1 uncultured Spirochaetaceae bacterium
TAACCTAAGTTTTCTTTTACATCTGACCAGAACGCAGTTTGTTGTAAAAGAGGAGTTGAAAAAAGCTCTTTGGTGCTTTTCTCTTCAACTTTTATATCCATTTTCTAACCTCATTTCATGATTTAAATTTAAGTATAGAAAATATTTATAAAAGTTTGAAGTCTTTTAGAGTTCTGGTAACGTATCCGGGCGAAAAGATACTTTGTAACGGATACGTTACATTATTTTAGATTTTCACGTGCTACAGAGAGCATTAATTCAATTCTATTCTCTTGGTTTACCTTTGTCATAGAGGGATCGTAGTCAATGGGTACGATATTAGCCTCTGGATAAGAAGTCTTAATCGGACGAATCATGCCCTTAGCAACAATATGGTTAGGTAGGCAACCAAAAGGTTGGGTTGAGATAATATTAGTATAACCTTTCTTAATGAGCTCTATCATCTCACCGGTTAAGAGCCAACCTTCTCCCATCTTGCAGCCCACATCAATGTAAGGAGTCGCGTAAGAGGAAAGAGTTTCAATATCTGAGGGTGCGACAAAATCTGGTTGTGATAAGATAGCTGAAGTTAAAAGGTTTTCATAATGCTTGATAAAAGGTAGTCCCATAGTTTTCAAAAAGAAGGCATATAAGGGACCTCTACCATAATATTTGTAATCATTAAGACCATTAGAAAACCCGTAGAGTACAAAGCCTATCATAGGTAATAACATCACTTCACAATCTTTGTTTTCTAAAAATTGCTCTAAGTTGTTGTTGCCAAGCGAGGCGTACTTCATATAGATTTCTCCCACGATTCCCACTTTTACTTTAGGTGTGCGATTTACAGGAATAGAGGCAAACTCTTTAGCAATTTGATAAAAATTTCTCTTAAGCGTTTTTCCTAATACTTTATTAGAGTTAGTGTAGTCAAGAGAGAGCTTATCAAGCCACTTCTTTAAAAGGGCGTTGCTGTCTCCTTTAGTAATCTCATAAGGCTTAACTTGGTTGTTGAGCATCATTAATAGATCACCATAAAGGATTGCTGAAAACGCTTTGACTAAGGCGTAGACAGAGACTTTAAACCCAGGATTATTATTCAACCCTTTTAAGTTTAAGCTTATAACTGGGATATCTGGATAACCAGCTCTTTCAAGTGCTTTAACTAATAAGTTGTAGTAATTAGAAGCTCTGCAGCCACCACCTGTTTGTGTGATACAAACTGCACACTTTTTAGGATCTGTGACTTTGTTTTCAATTGCTTCAATAAGTTGACCAATAACTAAAAGAGCAGGATAGCACATATCGTTATGAACATATTTAAGCCCGTATTGAATAATTTGAGGATTGTTAGAATCTAATAAGATACACTTATAACCTTCTTTTTTTAGGACCGACTCAATTAAGGCAAAATGAATTGGGGCCATATTAGGAAGTAATAAGGTGTAATCTTTTTTCATCTCTTTTGTAAAAGGTCTGCTCAATTATTTTCCTCCAAGGCCGCAAATAGGGAGCGCATTCTAATCTTTACAGCCCCCATGTTGGTAATTTCATCAATCTTCACTTGAGTGTATATCTTGTTACTCTGTTGTAAGATTTCCTTAACTTCATCGGTTGTTACTGCATCAAGCCCGCAACCAAAAGATACAAGCTGAACAAGATTCATGTTCTTCTTATCTTTTATATAGTTCGCTGCATCATAAAGCCTCGCATGATAAGTCCATTGATTTAAAATGTTTTTAGGGGTCTTTGTTGCAAGATGGGCAATACTGTCTTCAGATATTACAGAGGCTCCTAAGGTCTCGATTAAATGGTCTATACTATGATTTATTTCAGGATCTAGATGATAAGGTCTACCTGCAAGCACTATAATTTGCTTATTCTCTTTATTAGCCCTTTTTATAATTTCATCCGCTTTCTCATAAATAGCAGTTTTATAGTTGTTTAAGGCTATAAAGGCAACCTTAGTAGCGTCTTTTATTTCTTTTAAAGGAAGATTGAGCATTTCTTGAAGACGCTTTTCAAGTTTTCCAATATGGTCAAATCCTATAAAGCCACAGAGGAAATGAGTATTGTTTAAATCTTGGTTTGCTTTAATAACTTGAGGATAATAAGCTACCACTGGACAGTTAAAATGGTTATCACCTTTTTCTTCATCAAGGTTATAGGACATGGAAGGATAAAAGATTTTATCAACCTTCTTATCTACTAAATACTGGATGTGACCATGCACAAGCTTTGCCGGATAACATGCGGTATCAGATGGGATGGAAGCTTGGCCTGAAGTGTAAAGTTCTCTACTAGAAAAAGGAGAGACTATTACATCATAACCAAGTTCTGTAAAGAGCGTATGATAGAAGGGTAAAAGCTCCCACATATTTAGTACTAAAGGAAGACCGATAGTACCACGATGAGCTGAATAATTATGTTTATCAATATACTGAGTAATTAGTTTTTGCTTAAAGGAAAAGATGTTACAATCTTGCTCATTAACAATCTTTTGTTTAGAAGTAAAGCGTTCACAGCGGTTTCCACTTATAAAGCGACGTTGACCATTAAAGTTATTAATAGTAAGAAGACAATGGTTAGCACAACCTTGACACCTTGTATTAGTTACCTTGTTGATCAGGTTTTCCGCCTCTTCTTTGTTAATTATGCAACTTACGGGAAGGTCTTCACCTCTTTTCTTATTTCTTGCATAAAGAGCAGCTCCATAAGCACCCATAAGGCCTGAAATGCTAGGGCATATTACCTCATGTCCAATTTCCAGTTCGAAGGCGCGAAGAACCGCTTTGTTGTGAAAAGTGCCTCCTTGTACAATAATGTTCTTTCCAAGACGGTCAGCAGAGCTCGTTCTAATAACCTTATAAAGGGCATTCTTAACAACAGAGATAGCAAGACCTGCAGAGATATCATTTATAGTAGCACCATTCTTTTGGGCTTGTTTTACTTGGGAGTTCATGAAAACTGTACATCTAGAGCCTAGATCGACAGGCGCTTTAGCATCAAAGGCCAAAGCAGCAAATTCAGAGACGCTTTTTCCCATAGCATTGGCAAAGGTTTGAAGAAAACTTCCACATCCAGAAGAACATGCTTCATTTAAGAAGATATCTTCAATTGCACCATTTTCTATCTTAAAGCATTTAATATCTTGTCCACCGATATCGATAATGAAATCGACATTAGGCATGAAGTATTTAGCGCCTATAAAGTGAGCTTGTGTTTCAACAATACCGTAATCGAGGTTGAAAGCGGTCTTAATTAAATCTTCACCATACCCTGTAGAAGCAGCTCCCGCTATTTGAATGAGTGGAAATTCTTCATAAAAGGTGTTTAAAAAGGATTTTACTGCTTGAATAGGGTTACCATTATTCGGGTTATACCTTGAAAGGAGTAATTTACCATCTTCTGTGAGCATACAAAGCTTTATAGTAGTAGAGCCGGAATCTATTCCTAAATATGCCTTTCCAATATAGGAGGCTGGATCTTGCAGTGGAACAGTTGCTTTACTATGGCGATTATTAAAATCCTCAAACTCTTGTTTATCTTTAAAAAGAGGTGGAAGTTTATTTATCTCGTCAAGACCTGTATATGCTTTAACTTTATCTATCACTTGAGAAAGAGTAGTGGTACTTTCGCAAGTTGATAAAGCAGATCCAATAGCTACATAATAAAGAGAGTTTTCCGGGCATGTTCCTTTACAGTTTAATGCTTCATCAAAGTAGTGTCTCAGTTGCGGAATGAAAGTTAGAGGACCACCAAGATATAAAATATTACCTTTAATCTTTCTGCCTTGTGATAACCCTGCAATAGTTTGATTAACAACAGCTACAAGAATTGAAGAGACTATGTTTTCAATTTTAGCGCCTTGGTTTATTAAAGGTTGAATATCTGTTTTAGCAAAAACTCCACAACGGGAGGCTATAGTATAAAGTTGTGTAGATTGTTCGCTCAAGCGATTAACATCTTCCATGCCAATTCCAAGCAGTGTTGCCATCTGGTCTATAAAAGCTCCTGTGCCACCAGCACAAGAGCCATTCATTCTAACTTCAAGACAACCTGAGAGAAATAAGATTTTTGCATCCTCTCCTCCTAATTCTATTATTGTATCGGTTTCAGGAGAGTAAACTTTTGCAGCAATCTTGGTCGCATACACTTCTTGGATGAAGGTTAGCTCAGCACTTTTTGCCATTCCCATACCTGCAGAGCCTGAAATAGCTACTTGTACGAGATTATCACCAAGCATAGGCATAAGCTCAGAAAGCATCTCAACTGTTTTATCGACAATTTGTGAAAAATGCCTTTTATAGTTACAATAAATTATTTTATTGTAATCATTTACAACAACAATCTTTAATGTGGTAGAACCTACATCGATTCCTATTCTGTACATATTTACAAGAATACAAAATATGTATAAATAAGTAAATATACAAATATTGAGTTTTGATAATATTTGTTCAGATTTAAACTATTTTATGGAATAAAATATCCTAGCTTTAAAGACTAGGGTATAAATATAGTTAATTTTTGAGGCAGAGCTTTATTTTTTTTTGATGCATCCATAATTTTTAAGAAGAAATAATTATCACTCTTATACCAAAACACTTTGCGCCTGATTGTCTTAATTAAGTTATTGGTTCCCCCAACTTTTCCAGTTGATATATCGTAAGTAGCATGAGCAATAATACCTTTCTTAATTCATTGTTAATGCTCTAATCTAGTGTCTTTATATT
>CAYYEN010000288.1:0-4705 GCA_964470795.1 uncultured Spirochaetaceae bacterium
GTAAAGTGTCGCCGACTCGATCGTCGATCCCAGAGGGATCGAGGAGAGGTTGAAGCGGATAAGAGTTCTATCGGTTATGCCGCCAGTCGTTTGTTGAATAAGGAGACTTTTGTCGTTACCATAGTTATTTCCGGCTCCGCCGTCACTCCGGATAATCGTATCAGCGTCCGCCTGGAACGTTTCGATGGTTGTTGTGGGCGCAGCCAGCGCAGTCACCTGCGCGATGCCGGTCACACCCTCCGCAGAAGCGGTTATCGTGGTCGTCCCCCTGGCAAGCGCGGTGAAGAACCCGGTCGCATTTACCGTGCCGACCGTCTCGTTGCTGCTCGACCAGTCGAAGGCGACGCCGGGGATCTCTCTCCCGGCCGAATCCTTCGCGGTGGCGGAGAACTGCTGCGTGGCGCTGACTGTCAGGTTCGCCGTCTCAGGGGATACCTCGATTGTGGTCAGGACAGGCTCGGAACTCCCTGAAGAGTAGGTTACGTTCAGGTAGGGTCGCTGTGTGGAGGCGGAATTCTCCCGACTTCTCAAGTATACACCCAGATTTGAGGCAGTCGCGGATTCGTCGTACGCGAGCAACCACCCGTAATTCGGGGTGCCTTCAGCGTATGCCTGTACGTCCTGCGTGACGTTCCAGTCGACCCAGTTCGGTGCCGAACCAGGGCTGATCATGCTGGTCGGCTGCGTAGCGTTGGAAGGCCGGGTGTTCCAGGTGACATTGGACTCGGTCCATTCTCCGGTCACACGATATATGGAGACCTCCGCGTCACCACCATCTTTTTTGTGCATATATCCATGGAGTGTTGCCGACTCGATCATCGATCCCTCGGGGATCGAGGAGAGATCGAAGCGGATAAGGCCGCTATAACGTGCGGAGGCGGTAGTTAGGCGAATGGGAATCTCATTAAGTTTTCCATAATTCGTATCTGCGTAATTTGACCGAATATGCGCATCGGCGTCCGCTTGGAATGTTTCGGTGGTCGTCGCCGCCGCTACTGGCGCGGCGAACACGGTCACACACAACAGTGCGGCTATGCAGAGGATCAAAAATTTTCGTTGCATCTTCTTCAGCTCCTGCTATCCTCCCCGGTTCACCAGCACTCCGATCCGATGGCGGGGCGCAGATTTTCATATGGGATGATCAATATGTGCTTTTTCGTCATATATGAATTACAATCATTCGAATTCAATCATTATTTTTATAGTAAATGTATTACCATGGACGTGTTTTTTGAATATTCGTGCCACTTCAATGGATAATCTCTTAAAAAGCCGGATGCTGCTGGAACGGGAGAGGTGGTAGTTTGCCGGATTTCCATGCTGGTCAAAAAAGATGTCGGTCGTCGACCGGGAGGGGCGACAACCGGTTTTGCGCCGTTTACTTCGAATTACGGAGCCGCCGTCGCATCATGAAATTCCGCCGTGAAACTGCGCGCTCACTCTTCCACCGTCAGCAGGGCGAGCGGGATCTTAAAGTAACCGCTGTACGGTCCCCCGGTGGTCGCGTTCCGGTCGAATGTCATCGCGCTGTTTCCGCCATTGATGTAACTGGTGACATCCCAACTCTGAGCACCCAGATATGATCCAATCAGCGGATTGTCCCAGGGAAGGGTGTTGTTGTTGAAATCGTAGTTCGCGTTGTAACTCCCCAGGTAGATGGCCGTGAGAGTTGCATCACCGGGGGTCGTGACTACAGTTGTGTTGAAATTAGTCTCCCCGATGTAGGACTTATTATTAGTATCGGCAACAGCCGAGTCGGTGTCGTGGCCCTGGTTTACCCAGTAGTGGATCGTTTTTCCGGAATCCAGATCGGAAGCCGGAGCATTGTACGCCACCACCAGGGCGATCATCTTCACCCTGCCGTCGAACGTCTGGTCCTCATACAGCGGATGCGTCTGCACGGACGCCCAGACGCTCGACGATTCTATCTGATCCGTCACGTCGTACCACATCAGGCAATCGCTCGTCACCCGGTTGAAGTGGTCGTTGAACCAGATCGTTCCGGTCCCGTTCGCCGCGCTTATGGGGTAGACGTAGTTCGTGTCCATGATCTCGGTGTCTAGGGTCTCGTAGCCACTCCCGCCGTCGAACTCTACGATCGTTTCCAGGGAATAATTGTTCTGCATGTGCCCGATATAGGGCGCCACGTAGAGCCGTGCCCATTCGACTTCTTCGGGATCACACGGCAGGACGAACTCCTTCGTAATCGGGGTCACGTTCGCGTACGCGAAACCTCCGTACGCGTCGAACCAGAGGCCGCCGGATACTGTCCCGTACGTCCCGTTGTCGGTAACCAGGCGATCTCCGCCCAAGTATGGGTCTGCCGCCGCCGGCGCTGCCATCGCGAGCGCCGCCAGCAGCACGAGCATGCCCGTCAGCATGCACTGTTTGGCTGTTTTCATTTTCCATCTCCATGTTGGTTTACTGTCCAGGGGCTGTCCCCCGGCAGAGGGAGATCGTTTTAGTACAATAAATGTCTTTTTGTTTAATATCTGATATGAATTTTATTTAATTAATATTTAATAAATAGTTGTAATTTTAATATTCATGATATCTCTTGGTACTGTTTGGTATCGTCGCGGGGGGACTATGCCCTGTATGGGTCAAAACAGCCGGGCGCGCGAAAATCTGTCGGAACCCGGTATTTCGCTAAACTATTTGCGAAAGCCTCCGGGAGGCCAGATAACCTACTTTCCTCGCGCCTTTGGTGCTCGAGCTCCGCTCCGTAGGAACATCGCACTTCGAAGATCTTCACGTCCAATGCGTGAGGCATCGGTCCTGCCGCCACCGCACGCGAAGCCCGGTGTCGTGTGTTGCCGCCTCCTCTTCGCACCTGACGGTGCTCTTGTCCTGGACGTTCCGTCCATCACATATCGCTATGCCTGTCCCCAGCCCCCCGCTGGATGGTGTGGGAGTTGATGTACGGGGCAGAGCAATGTGCGTTGGAATAGGAGGCCATCAAACCGGAGATACACATAATTCGATGAGCTCGGAACATAATCCCGATGGGCAACTGTTAAGTAAGATCAAAACAATCACAAAAATTGTTAATACTACATAATTAAGCGTTACGAAATCTCGCGTGACATGATATTGCAATGGAAAGAAAATGTGCCGAACAGAATAGTGGTATGAATGCCTGCGAACTTCCTTGACCTTCATATCGTCGATTACTGCCAGCCGGCATGCAGGCATTGCTATCTTCACAAAGGAAATACCTCGATGCCGCTGGAGATGATACGGGAAGTAAGTACCAACTTCCTGCAGGCAGATCTTCCACTCCCCCAGAGTACTATCATTTTGAGCGGCGGGGAAGCCCTTCTCCACCCGCAATTCGGCGAAGTATGCAGCATTGTACGAAGTTTGAACGGGTACATAGCCCTGAGTTCGAACGGGATCCTTGTCCCGCAATACATTGGTCTGTTCCGGAGAAACGACGGGATTCAGATAAGCATTGATGGAAATAGCCGCGTTCACGATTTCATCCGTGGTGCCGGGAGCTACGAAAACGCGGCGAGAGCACTGCGGCTACTGGACGAGAACAACATTCGCCACAACATCTCATTTACCGCCAACAAACAGAACCTGAAGTGCATCGATCATATCATAGATCTCTGTATCGAAACTGGTTCTTACCTGCTCAACTTCAATCTCTATCACCCGATTTGTGAAAACGGGCTGGATCCCTTATCGTTTTCGGACTGGTTATCCGAGAAGCGACGGGTCAAGGAGCGGGTTGAGCAAGAAGGAATTCTCTGTACCGCGACCTGCGTGGAAAAAGGTTGTATTGCAGGGATACTGGGGCTTTCCGTTCTTCCTGATGGGACATATTGGGATTGTTCACGGAATCAGCAAATAATAGGGCGTTTTCCACAAAAAATCAATGACGTGCTGCTCCGGGATACCATCGGGCGCGAGAGGTGCAGAAACCAGTTTGAAACCTGTTGCAGGAGGTTGAAGTATGCGTGAAGTGTACGTAATGGCTTCGTATTGCGATCAGGGAAAAATTGCTCTTTTACTGGCTCTTGAACGCTATTATCGAGCGCGAGGCAAAAAAGTAGCATGTCTGCAAAGAATCAAAGGTCAATCGGATGTAGGAATATACCTGAGAGAGGGATGCTATCAGTATAGCCTCCCGATTGAGGCTACGAAAAGCCGAAGTGCACTCGAACTGTGGTTGCCAAGAGGATTTGATATCTATATAATAGGAATCTCTACAGCATACTCACCTATCGGAGCCGCATATCCGGATCTTTTTACAGACTACAATGAGATCATTCCCGTTGATTGGCATGGTGACTGGACTGGCTGCGTCCATAATCAAATTCGGTCGTATTCACATGATCCCGGTATTTTGACATTCTGGGAGGAAATTCGTAAAAGAAATCTCCAGGAGAAGAACGTTCAGGAGGTAGTCACTGGGGTGCCCGAACCTCTGGACGGTCCCTGCTTGGATGAAAAATCGGTTCTGCATCATCCAGAAACGCTCGTATTCGACACGTTTGAACCGAGAATGACGCTTCCGCAGAGTAATAGGAGTGCAATTGCCGTGGGTGCTTTTCCGGGAGAATTCTGGGATATTTTCCCAGCCCTCAGGTGGTACGGGTATGACTATGTTCGGTTTGTCCAAAGACTTGAGGAAGAAAATTACGATCTGGCGATCATCGGGGAATGCAGCAACAGATCCTTAAGGTTGCCCATTAAA
>CAYYEN010000289.1:0-4704 GCA_964470795.1 uncultured Spirochaetaceae bacterium
ATAGGCCCATATTCGCATAAAAGGAGCTTCCATTGCTTTCGCATTTTCTAAATGGGGAATAATGTCAGCTCTCTTTCCTAACTTAAAATAAGAACCATAAGAGGCAACTTGAAGGCCATTATCACGAGTAAGCTCTCCAACTAAAGCTGCTTGAGCTTTATTATTGAGTTCGATGTGATGATTCTCACTCCATTCAATTGCTTTTAAATCATTAGCATTCGTTAAGGAAATTATTTCTTGAATAGAAAGTGTTTTAAAGGTTATTGATACTATACCAGGTATTAACATTTCTATCTCCAAAACAAAATTTTCAATCTCTATTTGATAGCTTTAGCTTAATTACATAAGGCTGTAAAGCAATGCTTTACAACCTTATTAATACTTTAAGCTATCTATAGCGTGCTATAACAGCATCAGCTACGTTGATACCATCTAAAGCTGAGGATACAATTCCTCCAGCATAGCCAGCGCCTTCTCCACAAGGATATAAACCATCATTGTTGACAGCTTGAAAGGTTTGAGGATCTCTGACAATTCTTACAGGGCTACTTGTTCGTGATTCCGTTGCGATCATAACTGCTTCATTAGTTAAAAAACCATGGGCTTGGCGACCAAAAGTTGCAAAGGCTTCCTTAAGTCGTGCTGAAATGAATTGCGGAAAGAGAGTTGCTAAATCAGCACTCTTTAGTCCTAATATGTAAGAGGATTCAGGTAAGTCTGCAGACACCTTTCCATTAACAAAGTCCGCCATACGTTGAGCAGGAGCTGAAAGGTTAGAGCCACCTTTTGTGTAGCAAACTCTTTCAAGTTTACTTTGAAAAGCCATCATTTTTAAAGGATTAGTATCATCTCCATCTAAATCTTCACTTCTGATTTCAACAACCATTGCACTGTTGGCAAATTTACCATTACGTAAAGAAGGACTCATACCATTAACTACTACTTGTTCATTATCTGTCATAGCTGGAATTACAAAACCGCCTGGACACATACAAAAGGAATAAACGCCCCTATTGTGAGCTTGTGTTACAAAGCTATAACTCGCAGCTGGTAAATATTCTCCTCTTCCTTGAGGATTTTTATATTGGATTTGGTCAATTAAAGCTTGAGGATGCTCAAGTCTAACACCACAAGCAATTCCTTTTGCTTCAAGCTTAGTATTAGTGGTTGAAAGATATTGGTAGAAATCACGAGAACTATGGCCGATAGCTAAAATTACTGGACCATGGAATTCATCACCCTTTTGGGTAACTAAACCAATAACTTGGTTGCCTTTATAAAGCAATTGAGTAACTTTAGTTTCAAACATAACAACGCCACCATTGTTTAGAATGGTATTTCTCATGTTTTCAATTACTTGCGGAAGTTTATCAGTACCAATGTGAGGATGAGCCTCACTTAAGATATCTAAAGATGCTCCATGCTGGCAAAACTGAGAAAGAACTTTACTTACATCCCCTCTTTTTTGAGAACGGGTATAAAGTTTTCCATCAGAAAAAGCACCAGCTCCACCCTCGCCAAACGAATAGTTAGAATCAGGATTGATTACTCTATTAGTGGTAATAGATGCCATGCTAACTTTTCTTTTGTGAACATCCTCGCCTCTTTCAAAAATGATAGGGCGCATCCCTTTTTCTATCAAACGTAAGGCGGCAAATAAGCCTGCAGGACCAGAGCCTACAACTAAGACAGACTGAGCTTGCTCTACATTATTATATACAGTCTTTTTAAAGATTTCAGGCTCTTCACTTCCTTGATAAATAGTAAGAGACATATCAATTATCGGTTCACGACGTCTTGTGTCGATAGATTTTCTATTAATTTGCACCGCACTGATAGAAGATTCCTCAATGCCCAAAGCCTTAGCAGCTGCCTTTTTAATCATTTTATCATTTGCGCTTTCAAAAGGTGTTAAGCGTAAATTACAAGTCATACTCATGAAATTAAGTTTATCCATTTGCTGAGTCCAACGTCAATGCAAATGAAAAAAGAAAGTTAAGTGTTTATAAAAGAAAAGCCGTACGATTACTCCTACGACTTTTTTTATTTAATTCCAATTAAGCTTTAACCTATCATCACTATAAGGAGTTATAGGTCCTTTTGCTTTTAAGTATTCGGTTAAAAGACTTTCAAAAGAACCTTCTATCTCGTCTTCTACTCGGCTTATAAATTGTTCATCAATAGTGCCTTGCCAAGCGCCTACCGTGTACTCTTTATCAGGGATGATAGCACTACCATCCATTAAAGTAATAGAAATATACTTTTCTCCAAGAGGAGCTGAAGGCTTTACTTCACACTTAAGGCCAGAGCTTGCATAGATAGGCTTATAACTTAGGCCCATATCTGCACCAGATTTTACAAGTACAGTATTTAAGGCTTTTATCAAGTTCTCACCGGTGAGAACAACGCGTTGTAACTTTGACTTGTTATCAAAAGAGCGAGGCTTTAAGTTGGTAATCATATCAGGGGTAATAGAACCTTTAAAGATTCTCATTAAATTACCTCTATAGTTGTTGTTATTGATGACAAGCGCTATATCAGAGCCGGTCTTTTCTTTAAACATATCGCTTAAGAGCATGGAAGTTTCTAAGACTGTGAAATCTTTTTCACTTGTTGCAACCGTCTCAACTTCTTCATTATATTTACCAGAAAGGACTTCTTGATGCTTTTCATCAACACGGCGCATTGCTTCAGTGCTATCAATTGTACCGTTTAAGATTTCTTTAAAACCTGCACTAATTTCTGCAAAAGGATTATAGGTTGAAGGCATAGTGTGAGTTTTAAAATTGTAACCTGAAAAAGAATTACCTTGTTCAATTAGATTTTTTAAAGATTCATTGGCTATTGCATTATCAGAGATAATAGAGTTTCCTTTTAAGGAGGAAACCATAACATTCTTCCCCATCAACTGCTTTTGTACATCGTCTTTTGCCCAGTAGGCAATTAAATCATTAATAATGGCCTTTCGTTTCGCATTATTCTCTTTTTTAGGAACTGAAAAGTATGTGCCATAAGAAATCTTTAAAGCACCTTCAGGATACCCTTCACTTGTAGAGGGAAATCCCATAGTATCTATTTCAGAATCTCTATCATCCATCTTAATTAGTCCATTGACCAACACATAGTTAACCATCGCAATCTTGCCTGATAAGAACTCTTTCCAACGAGTGGTAGTACTGTAGGAAAAGAAAGCAGGGTCTATTAGCTCAGCATCAACTAGTTTTTGATAAGCATCATAAAACGGCCTCATATGAGAGGAAAAGGTAGCTTTTCCAGCCAGATAGTCTTTATACCATTTTAGGTTCTCAACACCACCAAAAATCTCATTATAAACAAACCCTTCAAAGTCTTGTACATAAACATTAGGATACTTCATATTAGGGTTGAACGGAGTAACTTCCCCATTAGTCTCTTTCTTTATTTGTACACACAGCTCTACAAATTCATCAAAGTTTTTAGGTTTAGACCACCCATATTTTTCAAACATTGTTTTGTTATAAAGAAACGCGTTACCAATACCAGGACCTGGTAAGTAGTAAACCTTTCCGTCAACTGCGACTGTATTGAGCGCTTCATTTGAAAAACGGCTAAGCGCTGAATTAGCACTTAAGTCTTCAAAATAGTCTTCCGGGTTTAAAATTGAGTCGGGACTAACTGCCCAAACAATTACATCTGGCCTTTCCCCTTTATCAAGCACATCTTTAACTGGATAATTGGTTTTTCCACCATAAGTGATATCGGTAAATACTAGTTGAACCTCTGGGTGTGTTTTAATAAAATCACTATAAATTGCTTCTGTAAAATAAACGTTACCAGTTTTAGCAATCACAAAAACTTCTTTTTCTGGTTGTATGTTTTCATAGGTTACAATTTCATTTTCAAGGTTGAAAGAGGTAGAATTCTTAGTGCTTTGCCCTTTATTAGCACAACTCGTAAACAAAATAAGAATAACAAGCAACACAATACCCAACGTTTTTTTCATAACTTTTATCCCCTATTCAAGACTTTTTTAGTCGCGTCAAATAACTCCTCAACAGAGATAGGCTTTCCCACATGAGCATTCATGCCACATTTACGAGACCTTTCAATATCATCAACAAAGACATTTGCTGTCATTGCAATTATTGGAATAGTAGCAGATGCAAGGTGTGAGCTACTTCGTATAGCAGTTGTTGCATCATAGCCATTGAGTATAGGCATTTGTATATCCATATAGATAATATCAAAATGGGCAGGAGGAGAGGAGACAAACTTATCAATAGCGTCTTGTCCGTCAACTGCACTTTCCACTTCAAAACCCATTTTCTCAAGTAATAAAGTTGCAATTTTTCTATTTACTTTGTTATCTTCAACAAGTAGCGCTCTCATTCCTTTAAAAGTTGCATCAACTTCTTTTTTTACATCTTTTACAAGGTTGAGGGTGTAATTTACATCTTCTTCACAAGGAATTTCAAAGGTAAATTCAGAGCCTTTTCCCACTTCACTCTTACAAGTTATAGTTCCACCTAAAGATGCAATATAGTTTTTACAAATAGAAAGACCTAACCCAGTTCCTTCAATTCCACTAACCACTGCGTTACTAACACGAGTAAAGGGTTCAAAGATAGAATCAATTTTTTGCTCTGCAATTCCAATTCCGTTATCTTTAACTGTGATTGCTATTCAGTTTAGACCTAATACTGCTAAAGCGCTTTTCCATAAGTT
>CAYYEN010000290.1:0-4699 GCA_964470795.1 uncultured Spirochaetaceae bacterium
ACATGAGTTTCTTGTTTGTCACTGCAATGACTGATGGAGCACCAGACGGAGCTAGTAACGTATTACTTGTTTATATGGCAAAACAGAAAGCACAAGGCAACTTTGGCTATTCCATGACAATTGGAACAGTACTCTTTATCTTTGCCTATGCGCTTTCATTAATCATACAACGCCTTACCAATAAGGATCCACAGGACTAAACTATGAAACAGAATAAACTAATTAAATCTTTAACACAGCATCCTTTGGCATATTTATTGCTCTTTATTTTTACAATAATCTTTGCCTATCCTATCTTATGGGCGTTCTTCTCTTCCTTAAAAACTAGTGCAGAGATTAAGCAATCACCTTACTCTCTTCCCCTAGTTCCTCAGTTTGTTAACTACAAGAATGCTTGGGTAGGAGCTCACATGGGCGACTACTTTGTAAACTCTGTACTAGTAACTACACTGTCCATGATACTTTTAATTGCAATGGTAATTCCAACAAGCTATGTGTTATCACGCTTTGAATTTAAAGGTAGAAAACTACTCAATATAATTATGATGGCAGGCTTGTTCATCAACGTTAACTATATTGTTTATCCTATCTATTTAATGATTAACGATGTTGGAAAAGCGGCTTTTGGCAATGGGCTTTTATTAACCGATAACCGAGTAACCGTTGCAATTATCAACGCTGTTACAAGTGTACCGTTTTCTATCTATCTATTAAGTGGTTTCTTAAAAGGATTACCAAAAGGCTATGAAGAAGCCGCTAAGATTGATGGCTGTGGCAACTGGAGAATCTTAGGTTCCATAATAATTCCTCTTGCGCGCCCTAGTATTTTGACGGTAATATTATTTCAGTTCTTAGCATATTGGAACGAGTACTTAGTCGCACAAACCTTCTTAATTACAGCTGCAAAGCGTACTCTACCAGTAGGACTTCTATCGATCATGCAGGAAGCAAGAACCGCGACCGATTATGGACGTATGTATGCAGGTCTTGTAATTGTTATGTTACCAGTATTAATTCTTTACTGTTTTGTTCAGAAAAATTTAACCAAAGGCATCTCTATGGGTGGCCTTAAAGGATAAGGAAGGAGATAAAATGACAAACAAGAATTTTGGAAGAGTCACTATACCAACCGATGTTGATGTAATTGACCAAACTCTAGACACTTTAAAACTTTGGGGCGCGGATGCCATAAGAGATTGCGATGGAACAGATTTTCCTCAGTCTCTTAAAGATGCAGATGCAAAAATCTACGCCACTTACTATACCACTCGAAAAGATAATGCGTGGGCAAAAAAGAATCCTGATGAAGTACAACAGATGTATTTAATGACACCTTTTTATACCGCAACAGAGAATAAGCTTGAAATTAATCTAATGAAGGGTTTATATCCTGACATGTTAAAGGTTAACCCTAAAGATAATGAGCGCTGGTGGGAAGTAATAGATAGAACAACAGGAGAGGTTATTGAGCCTTCCTCTTGGACCTACAATGAAGAAAGTGGATTAATAACTATCAATAATACTAATGCTTTCCATGAATACACTGTTAGCTTTCTTGCCTTCATTATCTGGGACCCAGTCCATATGTATAATGCAGTAGTTAACGAGTGGAAAGATGTAGAACATCAAATTACTTTCGATTGCCGACAACCAAAAACTAAAGTTCATATGATGGTGCGGCTAAAGGCTTTCTGCGAGACTCATGACTATGTTGATGTAATTCGTTTCACAACCTTCTTCCACCAATTCACTTTAGTCTTTGACGAAAAAGCAAGGGAGAAATTTGTAGACTGGTATGGCTATTCAGCTTCCGTTTCTCCTTATATTCTTGATCAATTTGAAAAAGAAGTTGGGTATAAATTCAGAGCTGAATATATTATAGACCAGGGGTATCATAACAACCAATACCGCATTCCTTCTAAAGAATTTAAAGATTTCATGGCATTCCAAACTAGAGAAGTAGCTAAACTTGCAAAACAAGTAGTAGACCTTACTCACAAGTGTGGAAAAGAAGCAATGATGTTCTTAGGTGACCACTGGATCGGAACCGAGCCATATTTAGATGATTTCAAGTCTATAGGACTGGACGCAGTAGTTGGTAGTGTTGGAAATGGTAGTACTCTTCGTCTCATCAGCGATATCGAAGGTGTTAAGTACACAGAAGGAAGATTCCTACCTTACTTCTTCCCTGATACTTTCCATGAGGGAGGAGACCCTGTAAAAGAGGCTAAGATTAACTGGGTTACCGCTCGTCGTGCTATTTTAAGAAAGCCAATTGATAGAATTGGATACGGTGGTTATTTAAAACTTGCTTTAGATTTCCCTGAGTTCATCGATTATATTAAATCAGTATGTGATGAATTTAGAACTCTTTATGAAAATGCAAAAGGCACTACTCCTTTCTGTTTTAAAACAGTTGCAGTCTTAAACTGTTGGGGACGCTCCCGCTCTTGGGGTGCTCACATGGTACACCATGCTCTTTATCAAAAGCAGAATTATAGCTATGCCGGTGTAATTGAAGCGTTATCAGGTGCGCCTTTTGATGTTAAATTCATCAGCTTTGATGATATTAAGAAGGACAAATCTATCCTCGATAACATCGATGTTCTTATCAACGTAGGGGACGCAGATACTGCTCACACTGGCGGAGAGGAATGGACAGACCCAGTAATTGCTAGCACAATTCGTTCCTTCATCTATCAAGGCGGTGGTTTTATTGGAGTTGGCGAGCCTACAGGACATCAAAGCCAAGGGCATTTCATCCAATTAAGAGACGCACTTGGTATTGAAGAAGAAAGAGACTTTACTCTCAACTACGATAAGTATAACTGGCAAGAAAAGAAGCACTTCATCACTGAAGGCTTTGAAGAGGGTATCGACTTTGGAGAGGGCAAGAAGAATATGTATGCCTTAGAAGGCACCGATATTCTTTCTGTCAAAGATAAAGAAGTACAGATGGCAGCTAAAGACTACGGTAACGGTAGAACTGTGTATATTTCAGGGCTTCCTTACTCTTTCAAGAACTCAAGATTACTTCATAAAGCACTTTTATGGAGCTGTCATGATGAAAAAGAACTACTTTCTTGGTTCTCTTCAAATGAGAATGTTGATGTACATGCCTATGTTAAGAACAAAAAGTTCTGTGTCGTAAACAATACCTACGAGCCACAAGAAACTACTGTTTATAAAGGAGATGGTACTTCCTTTAAGCTATCCTTAGAGGCTAACGAAATTATCTGGTATTCAATTTAATAAAAGTGGAGGGTGGTTTCTCCACCCTCTTTCTCTATAATGTTATAACCTTTAATAAGTATTTAAGCCCTGCTATATATCCTGGTTTTATACTGCTCTTTAAAATGTATTCTTCACGAGTGTGAGGAAAAACATCTGTAACAAGTCCCATACAAATCGATTGTATTCCATAGCTTAAAGGTATATTGCAATCTGTTGAGCCTTTAGTAAGAACAGGTTTTATTCCTTGCTTTGTTAAACAATCGGAGGCAAGCTCTGTTAGAAGGGAACAATCGACCTCATTACCACAAGGACGGGAGCCAATTACCTCAACCGAGATATCAAGTCCTGCTTCTTTAAACTTATCAAGCTGATGATAAAAGTATTCTCGCATCTCCATAATTGCTAGCAGTTTATTTGACCTATATTCATAAGTACAAGTCGCTTCTTGAGCTATGGAGTTAATACTAGTACCACCCTTAATAGTGCCAAAGTTAAAAGTAGTTTTTCCTAGCTTCGAAACCTTTTGTTCCGATAACTTCACAATTACCTTTGAAAGCTCAACTATCGCATTTGGATTACCAAAAGCTGAATAGGAGTGCCCTCCTATTGTGTTTACTTTAATTGAATAGCGCTCCGAGCCCACTGCTTCACATACCACACTTCCCAAATTTAGATCAAAGGAAGTGAAAGTATTAATCTTCTCTTTAAAACTTGTACAAATTTGTTTTGAGCCTAATAAGTTACCCATCCCTTCTTCTGCAGAGTTGGCAATAAATAAAACTCCTCGTTTAGTCGGAAGGTTATTGCTTATTACATAGCGGGCAAATAAAAGCAAGGCGACCACGTTAGCTGTATCATCTCCCACCCCTGGAGCTAAGAGTTTATCACCCTCCTCTTTCACCTTTATCGGCATGGTATCGGGAAAGACGATATCTGTATGGGCTAAAAAGAGATCTAACTTTTCTTCCCCCTCATGATAAGGAATAATGACATTCTTTGCCTCATCGATGTAAGCGTTATCTATTTTGTTCTCTTTTAGCCAGTTGAGGATAAACGAACAACGCCAATCTTCTTCTAAGGACGGAGAAGGAATTGAAGCAAGCTGTTTAATTAAATCAAGTGCTTCCTCGTATACATTATTAATATAGGTTTCTGGATCTATCATAGTTTCTAAGGATAACCTCCCTTTTTCAAAAAAGAAAGGATAACATTAAAGAGCCTCAAATTTATAGAATTTTGAGGTAAAATCATATTTAACTATTTCCAGAATTCCTATATTTGAGCTACTTAAACACCTACTTTACTTTTTATAAATTTGCTAAAAACTCATATTATTGTTATATTTGATTTAAAATGAGAAAATTATAGAAAAGTTTACAAATCACGGTAATGATACTTTAAGAATGGATAGAAACGATTCTATTTATGTTGATAAATCCCTGCTAATATCTAACCTAAATAAAGT
>CAYYEN010000291.1:0-4698 GCA_964470795.1 uncultured Spirochaetaceae bacterium
ATCTGTGTCGTTACTCTCATAATTTCTCCTTCTCAAATTCCTATTCCAACATCTACTTTTCTTGTTAATCAATGCATGAAGCATATCCTGTCGTTGGTTCACAGAGTAATTTACATTATTTAAATTGAAAAAAATTGATATTCATTACTTTTCACTCCTATTTCTATGCTTTCACATCAAAACTTACCCCCATTGGTGCAGACGTGCCAAAAGCGGCAGATATAACACTTTGTGTAACAGCTTTTACATCCGTCCCAGTAGCTGATATTGTAAACGTTTCATCTTCTGTCAGCTTCTCCAACTGCGCCTTTTTCTCTGCCCGTCTCTTAGCTGCCTTTTCTTCTGAGATTTTTCTTTCCTCACGCTTTTTCTCTAATCTTTCTTTTTGTTTCTTTTCCGCATTCAATGTAGTTGAATTTTGTTTTGAACCACTGGTTCTTGTCATACCTCCGCAAGTAACAGAAGCATTCCCATCGGCATCTATTACAGTTGTAACACCATGTATCACTGCATTATCAGCTTTGGCTTGTGCAAACATTCTATTCTGTCCCGGTACTGCACCAGTTAAATTAAACTCTACTTTCTTGGCAAATTCCAGATCATTTGCCATTTTCTTTAGACATTCGCTAGAAAGATTTATTACCACTTTATTTTCATTTCCACTCATAAGACTGCTACCCGTATTAAAAGTAATCTCCGGGAACTTTTTACACAGTTTCTCATAATACTCCTGTACCCCGTCCTTGCTGTTTGCTGATGTGCCTGTCTTTACTTCTGTAGCCGCCTTACTATCCGATTTTTTTATTCTCTCCGTGTAATTTGTTGCATAACTACTATAATTATTAATCTCCATTGACATAGTAATCACCATTCCTTCCATTCAATTTATAGTTTCTACATAGTTTATCGAAACTTCCTGTCAATGATTTCACTCAAATGGTGTGAACAACGATTTTATGGGTGTGAAATCTTTCCATACATCATAATGGTAAGATTAAATCTCTTTTTATTGCCTGTATCGCTAAGCACAATATCAATATCGCCCATATACTTCTTTGCACATCTTTGGATATTGGAAATGCCAAGTCCATGTAACTTCGCGTCCTTCTTATGACTTACAGGCAATCCGGTTTCCACATCAAATACAACTTTTCCCGAATAGCTGTTTTCAATCTCTATAAAAAATAAATTGCCCTTTACAAAAGCATGCAAATAAATACTCTTTTCCCCCTCCACCTCACAGCACGCCTCTATGGCATTCTCCAGTGCGTTATCCAAAACAACACCTACATCATAAGCATCTATTTTCTGTTTTGACGGAAATATAAAATCAACATCAAATTGAATCTTCTTTTTCTGCGCTTCCTGACTTTTCTGATGAATGATAATATCCGTAATCGGATTGCCTGTCTGATAAATGAAATCCAGCCTGCTAACCGTTTCTTCCATTTTCCCGATGTAGCTTTTCAATTCTTCACTGTCTGTACCGATTATAGTTTTTACATACAATGAAATATTTGACAAATGGCTTCTCATGTCATGCCGAAGCCCTCTCATATCTGTATATATATCCTGTATTTCTTCAATCTCTTTCTGCATTTGCCGCACTTGATTTTCCAGTATGGCACGTTTCACGGCTTCCTCGTTATACTGTACCAATTTTTGAAACAATATGACACTTGCGATAATAGTAAAAAGCAACAATACGCAGATAACGGGTATCCAAAACTTTGTTGTCGGAACGCTATCATAAACAATTACAGTCATTCCATTTTCAACCGATATAATCATCATTTTTATTGTTATTGAAATACATAATGTGGCAATGCAGGGCAAAATTAAAAAAACATTCTCATGTGTCTGTAACAGATAATCTTTTCTTACAAACTTTTTGCTTATCAAAAGCAGATATGCGGACAACAGAAAAGCATAAAACAATACACAAATAATCACTATAACTGCAAGTGAAATGTCTTCCCAACTATACAGTTTGTCTAATGTGTTTGACTCACTTTTTGCAAGTATAATATCAAAAGTCTTATTCCATAATCCAGTAAAGGCAATGCTAAATACACTGACAATATATTTTACCATTTCTTTCCCTGCCACAAAGCTAAATGCAATAAAAAACTGTTTTTGTATATCTTTCTTAAAGAATAGAAACTGCATAAACAACAGGATACAAATATTCAAGATTATTCCAGCAACTTCATTAACAGAAAATCTACTGTTCAACATTTCAAAAATGGCAATATTTCTTAAAATCCCTTGCACTACCATATGTTTTACTCTGTGTTTTTTCAGCCGAAGTCTTATCAACCTCTACACTCTCTTTTTGTTTTACACCCATATCATACCCTGTATATGCGGAATAATTATTAATTCCAGGTGTCTCCATTGTTTCTACCTCCTTATATAATTGGCATAACAATTCTGCTCTGCTCATAAGCCGCTGTTGCCATAGCACCCAAAGAAGAGGATTGTACTTCTGCTATACATGCATCAACATTCAAACTTTCCTTAAAGAAACTTTGGATTCTTTGCTGGCTCTCGAACCGATGTTGAAAATAATCTTCCATTGCAGCTCTCTTTTCCTGCGCTTTCTTTAGCATTTCCTCTTCAAGTCTCTTTTTTTCCTCTTGACGCTTTGATGCCTTTTTTACGTAAAAGCTGTCTTTTCCTTTGGAATGTGCATCAAACGCGCTTCCTGCCTCTTTTGTATGATCCTGCATATAGGAATAACCTTTATATCCATTTTCATCAATGTTTATTAAAGTTCCACCACACATCATATTTGAGCCATGGGCATCCTCTCTGATGATGTTCATCATTTTGTTTTTAAACTCTTTGTCCACCATCATTTTTTCAAATGCACCATCTGTTATTTGTATCGATACATTAACTCCCTTATTCCATGGATAAGAATCTAGTTCTCTCCATATTTCCTTCTTGAAGGCTTCCAGCTTTTCTTCTTCAGTTAGTTCCACTTTTTCATTCTGGGAAATCTTTCCTTCAAAAGTTGCAGAATAAGACTCCGTTCTATTAGTCTGTGATGAAGATTTATTAATTGCAGATGTCAAATATGCGTATGGATTTGCTCCAAGTCCGTTTACATTTATTCCCATTGATAATCACCATCCTATATATTTCCACTTATTACAGGGGAACTAACTAAATCTAATGAGCTTTCATAAGCATCGATTCCTGCTGAAACAGAACTCGCACTATTATTTCCAATTATGTCGCTTGTATTTTGTATATAACTAATTCGTTCAGAAAAATATTGTTGCATTCTTAAACTACTTTGTGCCTGTTCCAGATACCATTGTTCCTGCATTGCTTTTCTCTTTGCAACCGCTTTTTTATGCGCCTCTTCACCTTGTTTCTTGAGCAATTCTTCCATTTTTTTATGGCGTTTATACCACCAAGATTCCTCTTTTTTCCCTGAAACTCCGGAATCTTCTGGAAACACATTAAAACCTTCTCCGTGATGCTCTTCTATAGTAGCTCCAAATTTTTCAAAATTAACATGTGTTGCCTTAAATGGAAAGTGAACAGAACGGTCTTCAACTGTATATCCAAGCACCCATGCCTCATAATCAGGATCATTTTTCATCTGCTCCCAACCGGCTTCCGTCATTGACCATGTCATATGAGTATCCTTTTGCGAAATGTCATATGGTATCTTATCCATTAATCCCATAAAAAAATCTTTATACTCATCCATTGTCATTGCATCCCTAGAAATACCATCTGCATTGCATCTTTTTATGAGGTTTTTTCCTGCTCTGACCTGTACATCCACGTGTGTGTTATCTGGATGTCTTTTCTTGAATTCTGCAACTGCGCTTTTGTATTCCTTTTTACTTTTATATGTATCCTTAAAGTCAATATCTTTGCCCTTGTTTACTACTGTTGTTGTACTAATACTTGTATAACTTACCGCTGTTGCTGCATTTACATTCACGGACTTCAACTCCTTTCACACAGCTATGCATTACCCTCTAAAATCAAATCGGCTATTTACACTTCCGTTATAAAGATTACCTTTTGACGAGTATCCACTACTGTAACTCTTAACACTTGCCTCTGCATTATTTGAAATTCTGGTAGCAATAAATTTAACCTTACTTACCACTTCGCTTTTACTTCCAAATAGCATTTCTATGCTTTCAGTATTAGCAGATTTCAATTTATCCATATCAACACTGGCAGTTCCATCTTTTGCAAAAGACACACCAACCTTCGCCAGTTCTTCCTTTGCATCTTCCGGAGCTTCAATAAGCATCTGCCTATAAAAATCATTCATTGTTCCTGCAGTATCCTTTAAGGCCTTAATGCTACTGTTATAATCTGCAAATAAAGTTTTGATACTATCATATAGCTTCTGCTTGTCGTCACTTTCCTTAACCTGTGCAAATATACCTTTTTCACCTTCCTGCAACAACGCGTCTGATGAATTAACCAACTTCTCTGCGGTTTTTCCAAGCTTCTCATATTTCTTTTTATTTTCTGTATCTATCACTGTTGAATTTTTCTTATTCAAAGCATCAAGTAAAGCATTCTTCCCATTCCCACCTATATGATCCAGTAGCGATGAATGATTAATTGGTAATCCTGCTCGTCTTGCAGATTCATTTAGCATCTGTGTCGTTACTCTCATAATTTCTCCTTCTCAAATTCCTATTCCAACATCTA
>CAYYEN010000292.1:0-4691 GCA_964470795.1 uncultured Spirochaetaceae bacterium
AATTGCTAAAGCAATCTATGGCGAAACGCACATATTAAAACTAACTTCTAATCTTCTTTAGAATAATTATATTCACATTTTATCGGAGTGTATGGCAAAGAGGTTATCATTTGTTGTGCAACCTCTTCTGTTATAAATGTGCCTTTTGTGCTCTTACCTTTATAAAAAATTCTTACACGTCCTTTTGACAATTTATTGGAAATTTTCTCAAACCCATCGGCTTCATTATTTAAAAAAATTTCCACTTTTAATTCTGGTGTTTTTATTCAAATCACCTCCTTTAAGTTTCTATTTTATTCTTCTGTTTCTTCGACTGCTTTTTCGCTATCATCTTCTTTTGGTTGAATTGGCTCGTCTGTTTTTACTGCCGCTGCCGCCGCATTCTGTCCAACCTTGCCGCTCATAGTGTGTGAGCTTTGAAGTGGAATTAACTCGTTTTGTAAATTTAATACTCCATTTTCCAAAGATTTCAGATTAATTAAATTATCTTGATTTAATCCAGTTGTTAAGAACGGCGTTAAGAAACTATATCCAAGTGTTGCTAAGCGTGTTGCATTATCACCATAGGATTTATAATTATAATGTGAAATTGGTAGAAAAGTAAAATTAAAAAACACGGCTTTACCACCATACTTCATATTTAACATATGGGTAAAATAAATACTCATTCTGTCGGCTAAAATCATCATTAAAGATAATTCATTTTCAATAGCTAATTCTAAACCTAGTTTTGATGTTGGTTTAAAATACTCCTTAGTTATACCAGAAGTTTCATAAACAATATCCAATGCCTCAGGAACGGTTGTTTTTCCATTTCCTTCACTTTCAGTAGATAGCATCTTTGTTTCGGCGTAAGTTGTTAATGTATCTAGATTTTTAACATCTTGTAACATGGTTTCCTTTGCCTTTTGATACACTTTAGCCTCCGCCGGCTCAAGGATAAACTCATCATTCTTCTTTAATCCTATTTCACTAACTAGAATTTTAGATAGCATTTGCCAATTTCGCTCTTTGTCAATTTCTTTATATTCGCTTAAGCCTAAGAGGTCTGGTATTATTCCAAGAAGAAAAGGTTTTTCTCTTATTAAATTGAAATATATTCCCATTCCTGACGGCAAAAACAACCAAGAATCAATTTTACCACCAAGGTAAGATTTGTATGCTTTTTGCACAATTTTTGGATAGGATTTTAAAATTTGTTCTCTTAGTTCTACATCTCTAATTTTATCAAAAAATTGCAGATTAAATTCAACAACATCTAAATTGTCTTCATCTCTCCATCTAGTTCTACAGTATTCAAATGGTAGGTCCTGTATAATAATTTTGTCCGACTGTTCAATTTTCATTCCATAGTAACCGCCAGAAATTAAAACCTCTAGTGCAAAATGTGTACATCTAGATTTAAAATTAAAGTCTGAGCAGAACTTTGAAGCTGTTAAGTATACTTTTTCTATTTTTTTATCTGATAATTTCTTGCCCGCCGGCGGACTTGGGATTAACAACCAACTATACATTAGCAAACTTGCTAAGTGAACAATTAAATTCTGATAAACCGTATTGTTATTAAAGAAATATCTTGATAAGACAGCTTTATCATTTGAAGAACCATTTTCAATAATACTAATAATTTCTTCATC
Source organism: uncultured Spirochaetaceae bacterium (assembly GCA_964470795.1). Classification (GTDB taxonomy): domain Bacteria; phylum Spirochaetota; class Spirochaetia; order Sphaerochaetales; family Sphaerochaetaceae; genus Bullifex. Next base: position 1,638 of record CAYYEN010000292.1, read on the forward strand.
TGTGTAAGTCTTCGATGCACTAGAGCTTTCCCTACTTCTAATTTTCCCTTGATATGCAGAATCTTGCTTTGGATAAAGGGCGGCGAACTCTTTCGCAAACTTTGTTAATTTATCGGTATTGTTAGTAAATGTCAAATTTTTCACCTCCCTTTATTTTTAATTATTTTAATTGTTGGAATTATATTTTTACAAAAGACAAATCTTATTTTGAACAAAAATAAATTCAATTGAAAAACCTTCATTGAAAAGATTATCTCCTTTTCTTTTTACTACTACTAAACATAAAGAAATTTTCTTTACCTAATCCTCTATTTCTTCGTCTCTTTATATGCTCTTCTTCTAACTCAGTCATTCTAAAAATACCCATAGCCAATGCTGAGAGCTTGTCTTTTGTTTTTCTTTTATTTATCTGTTCCAACTCCATCTTATCTAGTGTTGAAGTGGGCTTTAATTTCATGTTTAGTATTTCATTAATTAGTTGAGATGTCATTTCATGTGGCATTAATCGTTTTATTCTCTCTTGTGGCAACATTTTTTGTCCAACTTTAGTAGCTAACAATTTTGTTTTAGCGTCTAGTTCTGAAATTAAAAATTTTAATTTACCAGAATCTATAGTTATGTATAGTTTAGCATACATTTTAGAGTTTAGGTCTTTAGTTGCCTTAAAGCTAACTAAAATTTGTGGTGCGTCCTTTGGTTGTATTCTCTTGTATTTATCATCATTTTTGAATCCATACGCCGGCAACCAAGTGTTTGTATTTGGGTCAAAAGTCGGTTTTATCATTTCGTCGGCGAGTCCTACTCCTACAATATCTTCAACACAATTCGCTAAATTGTGCCCGCACTTATGTGCTGCTCTATGTTTCCATAGAAGTTGAGACTATATCTTCTACCGGTCTGGTAGCTCTCCATTTCATCTCCGCTTAGAGATTACATAATAGTCGTTGAACATTAATTAAATATAATATTTTTAGTTAATTCTTTCCATGAATGTTTCCTTTTTATTCTAGCAATCGTTTCTTTATGAACATTAAAATCCTTACAAATAGAGGAATAACTCTCTTTAGATAACAATCTTTCAATAATTTCTATTACATCATTTTCTGATAATTTTGCAGAGCCATTAATTTTAGCTCTTAAATTATTTTCAATTGCATGATGGATATTTTCTTTACAGGTCACCCATTGTAAATTTGTAATATTATTATTTGTTTTATCTCCATCAATATGATTTACTTGTAAATTTATCGTATTTTCTACTGGATTAAAATTCTCTAAAACTAGTCTATGTACAGAATACAAATGTTGTTTTCCATTTTGTAAATCTTTTGAACTCATTCTCACTTTCGCATACCCATCTTTATCATAGCTTACAGTAAGGAATTTCTGAGAGAACTCGCTATAAACCCGTCCTTCTTTAGTCACATAGTAAGGGTATTTTAATTCATGCTTGCAATTTTCAATTTTTTTCATTTTTCACCTAGCTTAATATTAATATTTAATTCTTTGCTGCTGATTAACATATCAATAAAGACTTAGTCTTCCAGCAATTAGAAGAGTTTTCTCTATATATATTCCTATATAGTGGGGCTAGTATAATTTAACCCATTGGTATCAATAACTACCTCAAAAGGATTAAAATCCCTTATAAGTTGTTTTAAATGTAAAGCTTGAACAGAAAATTGTTTTGTTTCTTCTGTTTTTCCTAATACAAAAATATTTGGGAGAGTAGCTTTAAACCCATCGTCTCTAGGATTCACTTTAATCGGAGCACAAACAGTTTGGCATCCAATTCTAGCAACGTCTACACTAAAAATGTAATATCCTTTTGAGTCATTTATAATCTTTTCTTTCAACTCTGGATTACACAAGGTTCTGTGTCGTTCAATTTTTTCAAATTTAACCCAAGAGTCTTTTGTAGTGCCTTGCCATAGAGATAAATACTCTGATGCGAAAGATGCCTCTGAGAATGTTTTTGAAGCTTTTATTTCATTTAGGTAGTCTCTTGATAAAACGCCGGCTATTAGTGGAACTTTATAGGAACACCCTATTACTGAGTATCGTCTTGGATTTAATATTGCAAACCCCAGTAATTCAATTAGTTTGTCATATGCGAAAGAGTTTCTTGCACCAGCCGAAGTCATCCAAAATTGACATTGTTGTGGCTCATATGGGTTTATTGTTCCATTTTTCATTTGTCTTGGAACATTCATTAATGGTAGGACTATTGTGTTTATTGAGTCTGCATCGTGATCCATTTATACCCTCGGTTTCCCGATATTTATTCGGGGATTAGACTATACCATCCTATTTATAAAATAGGTCACTATTATAATTAAATATCTTTTGGTAAAAAATTAATTTTCTTTGTTCTATACTTTAAATCTATTTTATAATACATAGAGGGAAAATTATATTGAATTACTGGTGCCACAATTTCTAAAAACTTAATTGTATTTTCTGTATTACACCATAATCTTGGCTTTTGATGATCTATAGTTAAACAAAATTTAATATTAAATTTATTTTTTAAATGAGATTGTAACATTTTTACCTCATTTAATGTAAAAGATTGAACATTTAAGTAAATTTCTCTTGATTTATAGTTTCCATAAAACTTAGGGTCTTTTTTTAAGCCTAAGCAGCCATTATCCATATACATAATAGCTAAAGTAATTTCATCAAAGCGATTTAAAATACTTTTTGTTAATTTCTTTTCCCCGTCTATATATATATCATGATATAAATGTTTTAGCCTTTCATTATTATAATAAGCATAACGATAAGTAAAATTTTTATTATCTATATTGGTTCTTAATGAAATTGGTTTTAAATATTTTGATATAAAATTTACTTTTTCATTAACATAATTTACTTGGTTACCATTATGTCTGATATGTAAATATTTTTCTCCATTCATTGAGCCATCAAATAAAATCATACCTATTAAAGCACTATTTAATTTATGTGAATTATTAATTTTTACCATATTATACCTCCTGTGCTAAAAGCAATACGAGTTTTAGATATTTATTAGTCGTTGAACGTCTCTCC
>CAYYEN010000293.1:0-4660 GCA_964470795.1 uncultured Spirochaetaceae bacterium
TTTACTCGATTTCGTTAATGAGAGATGCAAGGTTAATAAAAAACTAACAAGTATAACTGATGCAGAGCGCTTAAATCCTACAGATGTAAAAGCTGTATCTGATGCACTTTGTGATAATATTTATCTAATTGATGAATACCTTGCACAACATAAGGAAATTATAGAAGAGCATAGAGCAATTATTTTAGGCTGGAAGAATTTTGTTAAAGGAAAGTTTCTGATAGAACGCCATTTAAAAAAAGGTTCAATATTTATTTCTTTTGAGGAAGAAGATGTTTACCAAGTTGTAGGTATTAATAATAGTATTGAAGAGATTTTTTTATTTTTCTCAATTCCCCTTCTAGTTGAAGCAACCCTTTACCCTTTTAGAGATGTTATTATAACAGATGGTCTTATAATGCCCTATAATGTGGTATTTGGCGGTGGCGTTAAAACTACCTATAAAGATATCTATATCGAAGCAAAAAAAACAGCTTCAATAATAAAGACACTAAATTGACTTTGCAACAAGGAGTAATAAGATGAACCTAAGTAATGAAGATGCAAGATTGTATTTAACCCTCTTATTACCCCTTTTAGCTTTTGTAAATAAGCGCTGTGGAATTATTCAGGGCTTGAGTTCTAAAGAGTTGAAAGAAGCTACTAATAGACTTTGTGATAATATTAATCTAATAGATGAATACCTTGCTTTAAACAGTGAACTAGCAAAAGAGGAAAGAGCTATTATTGCCTCTTGGAAGAAGTTTAAACGAGGAAAGTTTTATGTTGAGCGACATTTAGAAGATGGTACCATTATGATAAGTTTAAAAGATGAAGGAATTTTTAAAGTAGTAGGAGTTTTAACTAGCCTCGAAAAACTACTGAGTAATTTTTCTCTTCCTCTTGTAGTGGAGGCAACACTCTTTCCGTTTAAAGAAGTAATTATTACAGATGGTTTTCTAACTCCTTATAAAGTAAAGATCGAAGATAAGGTTGCTAAAAGCTTTACAGAGCTTTATTTGATGGCGAAAGAGACAGAAACTATAATTGATAATATAAGGTAAATCCTTACTTAAAGTGTATTTTAGTAAGTAAAAATTATTTATGTTTAAAAATGTTCAAGAATTGTTTATAATACATAAATATGGTGGCTAAATATAACGAAGATAATATAAAATCAGTATCACCACTCAAACATATTCGTTTACGACCTGGAATGTACATTGGGCGCCTTGGAAATGGCTCTCACATGGATGATGGTATATACATACTATTAAAGGAAGTTATTGACAATTCTGTAGATGAATTTGTGATGGGTTGTGGTAATCGCATTAATATAACGATTTTAAATAATACGGTAACCGTGCGTGACTTTGGACGCGGTATTCCCCTTGGTAAAGTGGTGGACTGTGTTTCTATCATCAATACCGGTGCAAAATATGATAACGAAGCGTTCTCTTTCTCTGTTGGTTTAAATGGTGTAGGTACAAAGGCTGTCAACGCGTTAAGCGAAAAGTTTACAGTAACTAGCTATAGAGAAGGCGAGTATGTAACTGCTTCCTTTGTAAGAGGTGAGCAAGTAGGACGCGAAAAGAAAGGTAAGACTACAGAACCTAACGGTACCCTAGTAACTTTCGTTCCCGATACTGAATGCTTTCCCGAGTACTCTTATCATGAAGAGTTCATCCTTTCTCGATTATGGAACTATGCTTATTTAAACACAGGCTTAACCCTAGAATATAATAAGAAACTAATACGCTCTCAAAATGGTCTTATCGATTTACTTGATAAAGAAATTGGCTCAGATGGGCTTTATGATATGTGCTCTTATAAAGGAGCCAAACTAGAATTTGCTTTCACCCATACCGATAACTATGGTGAAACTTATTTTTCTTATGTAAATGGACAGCACACCTCTGATGGTGGTACTCACCTTGCTGCTTTTAAAGAAGGTGTACTTAAGGGTATTAACGAATATTATAAGAAGAACTGGAATAGTGCTGATGTAAGAGATGGTATTATTGGGGCTATTTCTGTAAAAGTTATGAACCCAATTTTTGAAAGTCAGACTAAGAATAAACTCGGTAATACTGAAATTAGAACTTGGATAGTTAATGAAGTTAAAGAGAATATTATTGATGTTCTGATGAAGAATACTACAACTATTGCAGCAATGATGGGGCAAAAGATTGCTAACAATGAGCGTATTCATAAAGAAGAAACTTCTTTAAGACAAGGCGCAAGAGAACAAGCAAAGAAAGTTGCCTTAAATATTCCAAAGTTGAGAGATTGTCGCTATCACTTAAATGCGGGACCTCAATCACATAGACAAGACGCTGAAAACTCAGTCATCTTTTTAACTGAGGGAGACTCTGCTTCAGGAACAATTACTACTGCAAGAGATGCAACAACCCAAGCAGTCTTCTCGCTAAGAGGTAAACCTTTCAACGTCTTTGGTTGTACTAAGAAAGCTATTTATGAACATGAAGAGCTGTATAACATTATGGCAGCGTTAGGAATTGAGAATGGACTTGAGAATTTAAGATACGGTAAAGTTATCATCGCAACCGATGCTGATACCGATGGTTATCATATTAGAATACTATTGATGACCTTCTTCTTAACCTATTTTGAGGAATTGATTACCACTGGACGTTTGTTTATCTTAGAAACACCGCTCTTTAGAGTTAGAAATAAACAAAATACAGTTTACTGCTATTCTGAGAAAGAAAGAGATTGTGTGAGCAAGCAAATTAGAGGCTCTGAGATCACCCGCTTTAAAGGACTTGGTGAAATTAGTGCTAAAGAATTTAAACAGTTCATTGGGGAAGATATTAAACTCCTACCAGTAACAATTAGTTCATTATCAGAAGTAAGACGGAAAATGGCATTTTTCATGGGTAAGAATACACCTGTTCGTCGCGATTTTATTATGGAGCATTTAGTATAGTATGGCACATGATGCAGAAGGATTATATAAATCATATTTTTTGGATTATGCTTCGTATGTAATTAGAGAACGTGCGATTCCTGATCTTGTTGACGGCTTAAAGCCTGTTCAAAGACGTATTTTACACACTCTTTTTGAGATGGATGATGGTCGTTTTACCAAAGTTGCTAACGTAGTAGGACAATGTATGAAATATCACCCACATGGGGATAGTTCAATTTACGAAGCGTTAGTAACCGTTGCTAATGCAGATTTATTTATTGAAAAACAAGGAAACTATGGAAACTTTTTAACAGGAGATGGAGCCGCTGCTGCTCGTTATATTGAGTGTAGACTCTCCCCCTTTGCTAAAAAGATTCTCTATAACCCTGAGTTGACAGAATTTGTCGATAGCTATGATGGAAGAGGACAAGAACCTGTTCTGTTTCCAGCAAAAATTCCTGTTGCAATAATTCAAGGAGTACAAGGCATCGCTGTTGGTATGGCTACCATGATACTGCCTCATAACCTACTTGAAGTAATTGATGCTGAAGAAAAAGCTTTAAAAGGGGAAGACTTTGTTCTTTATCCTGACTTTCAAGGTGGTGGAATAGTTGATGTTTCTAACTACGATGATGGTAAAGGGTTTGTTACAATTAGAGCTAAACTTGATACCTCTGATAGCAAAAAGATAGTTATTACTGAATTACCCTATGGCGTTACTAGTGAGCAGATGATTGAATCTATTGAGGACGCTAATAAAAAGGGCAAGCTTAAGATAGCTAACATCAACGACTATACCGCGGAAAAAGCAAATATTGAGATTAACCTTCAACGTAATACTTATACTCAGGATATTGTAGATGCACTGTTTGCTTATACAAAATGTCAGTATAAAGTATCGGTTAACCCTCTGATGATTAGAAATAATATGCCCCAGGTGTTTGGAATTCAAGAGACGGTAAAGTTTCATGCTAACCACTTAATCGAAGTACTTACCCAAGAACTTAATTTAGATATCGAGCATATGATGGATAAGCTTCATGCTAGAACGCTTGAACGTATCTTTATTGAAGAGCGTATTTATAAACGAATTGAGACTAAAAAGACTCAAGAAGATGTGAATAAAGCTGTTATTACTGGCTTTAAACCGTTTGCTGAACAGTTAGTTAGAGAAGTTACCTTAGAAGATTGTGATCGTTTATTAAAAATACCTATTAGAAGAATTTCTCTTTTCGATATTGAGAAGAACCGCTCTGATATTGCAGAAATAAATGCACAAATTGAAGAGGATAAAAAGAATTTAAATAATATTGTCGCTTACTCCTTAAAATATCTTGAAAGCCTTAAGAAAGAGGTCGATAAAGATAGATGGAAACGACGAACTAAGGTTTCCGCGTTTAAGGTCTTAGATGTTAAGGAAGTGGCTGTAAGAAATCTTGAGCTTCGCTATGATAAGGCAACTGGTTATATAGGAACTAATATTAAGACAGGGGAGCTTGCGCTTAAAGTTTCTCCTTATGATAAGATTTTCTATATGCGAAAAGATGGGTGCTACAGAGTAATTAACGTCTCCGAAAAAGAATATATTGGTACTGAAGGGCTTTTTATGATAGATTTTGCAGATAAAGATACTTTATCTCAAGTTGTCTTTACGGTAATCTTTAAGGATAAGAAGACTAGCTTCTATTTTATCGATCGTTTTACAATACCCTCTTTTACAACAGGTAAATTATATTCTAGTATTATCGA
>CAYYEN010000294.1:0-4653 GCA_964470795.1 uncultured Spirochaetaceae bacterium
TGAAAAGCATCAAACAATTACTACCATTACTGTTTTTTACACTGATACTCACATTTCCACTCTTTTCAATGGATTTGACAGTTGAGGACGCTATTGAATTAGCTACTAATTCCAATTTATCACTCCAAAATGCCCAACTTGATATTCAAGATAGCATTAATAAAGACAAAGAAGATTACTTTGCTTTAATGCCAGCAGTTAGTGTTGGGGGCAGTTTAAGACGCAGTAATACAGGAGTTACGACCTTCGCTCTTCCAAGTATGACTACAGTCACCCTTGATCCGACTGTTAATTTAGCTCTTTCTATCTCTTTTTCTTATAACTTTAACCCTGCACTAGTTACAAGCTTAAAGATTGCTCCTATCAATACGAATATCAGTAAATTAGAAAAAGAAAAACTTATTAAAGAGACAGAGACTAATGTTAAGAAATTGTTTTATGCAATTCTTTTTCAACAAGAAACTCTTAAAATACAAAACGGTACGCTTCAAAGCTACTTAGACCGCTATAACCAAGCTAAAGAAAAATATGAAACTGGGTTTGCGATGGAGCTTGATGTGTTAAAGGCGCAAGTAAGCTATGAAAACAAGAAAGCAGAGCTAAGTAAACAACAAGATTCTATCGACCAACAGCTTTTAACCTTCAATTATATCTTAGGCCTTGATTTAACAACCCCAATAAAACTTATTGGAAACTTAGAATACACCACCCTATCCTCAGCTACTGCTAGTAGCAATACTCCACAGCTTCTTCAACTTACCCAACAGCAAGAACTGCTAAAAATTAACAAAACTATGCTAAAGCAACAGCTTTATGTTCCATCCGTCTCGCTTTCTGCAAGTTATCAACCATATTTGGGTGATATCACTCAATCGTGGAAGGCAGATAACTGGAGTGATGCTGGCTCTATTTCAGTGTCTGTTGGTTTTAACTTAACTAATCTACTGCCGGGAAGTGATGCTAATAAGAATTTAAAAGCCCTTCAGCTTAACGAGCAAAAATTGAATAACAGCATAAAGATGCTTAAGGACTCTAATGAGCTAACGATTCAAAAAGCTATTTCCAGCTTGAACTCAATTCAAACGGCCTTAGATCAAAGCAACTACACAATAGAGCTTGCTCAAACTTCATTAAACACTTCTAAAGAACTTTATAAAAATGGTTATCTAGAACTTCTCGATTTAAAAGAAGCCGAAAACCAATATGAGCTGGCTCTTCTTGCTCAGCTAAGTGAAAAATTTAATTACATCTCCACCCTAATCGATTTAGAAGCGGTTACTGGAACTAAACTTATTTAAAAAAGGAATTATTATGAAATATATTATCCCATTACTTATTGTTTTAACCGTTTTTACAGGGTGCGATAAAAAACAAACTGTAAGCGAAGTACCAACTACTACCCAAGAGGTAACTGAAACAAGCATCGCTGTTGCAACCTCTCCTCTCTCTTACGGAAATATCGAAAACTATATCGATTTAAACGGCAATTTAATTGCTAAAAACGCTTCAGATATCGTTGCTGAGAACACTGGTAAAATTACAGAGTGTTATGTTGAATATGGCGATACTGTTGAAAAAGGCCAAACTATTGCTTTAATTGACCCGTCAAAGCCCGGTATGAAATATGAAAAGACTCCCTTAATTGCCCCTAGTACTGGCACCATTACTGAACTGTATTTCAAACAAGGCTCCTATGTAGCTCCTGGTGCAAGCCTTGGTAAAGTTACCGATACTAAAGAGCTAAGACTTTCGGTTTATATTCCAGAGCAATATGTTAGTAAAGTTTATAAAGACCAAGAAGTATCCCTTTCCTTAGACTCTTATAAAGGAGAAACTTTTTCTGGCAAGATTACCTTCTTAGATCCTATTATTGATAAGCAATCACGAACAAGAAATGCTGAAATTCAAATACTAACTGACTCCCCCCTCATAATTGGTATGCACTCTCGTGCTAAACTACTTGTAGAAAAGCATGAGAACGTATTGCTTATAAGTAAGACTTCTTTAATTGAAGAGAATGGTCAAAAATATGTTTATATTGTTGAAAATAACAGAGCAAAACGTGTTGAAGTTACCACAGGGCTTTATGATGATACCCAAATTGAAATCACTTCAGGTCTTACTGGCTCTGAAACACTAATTGTTAAAGGTCTCCAGTTATTATCTGATGGAACAAAGGTCAGCCTATGAACATTTCTCAATCCGCAGTAAAAAAGCCTACTACAATATTAATCTTTACCATAATTTTAGTACTGCTTGGAGTTTATTCAGCAACAAAACTTCCCATGGATTTATTTCCAGATATGGAAATTCCTGTAATGATAGTTTCTTCCACTTACACAGGAGCTACTCCTCAAGAAGTTGAAGAAAAATTAACCAGACCTCTGGAAAATTCACTCTCTGGTATTCAAGGTCTTTCAAAAATAACCTCGACCTCCTCAACAGGTTCTGCCATGATTATCCTACAATTAGAGCAAGGTACTGATTTAGATGAAGCAGCTAACCAGATGCGAGATAGAATTGATTTAATTCGAAACTATCTGCCAGAAGAAGCAACTTCTCCAATTATCATCCAAATGGATCCTTCCATGATTCCTATCATGACTATCGCAGTTAAAGGAAGTACCTCTCCTGAAAAACTGAGAACTATCAGTAACGACATTATCATTCCACGTCTTGAACAAATTGACGGAGTTGCGAGTGTATCGCTAACCGGTGGCAGTACTAGTGAAGTTAAAATTGAAATTTCTCAAGAAAAATTAGATTCTTATAATTTGACTATTTCTCAAATTGCTCAAATGCTAGCCTCTCAAAATACAACTGTTAGTTCAGGCTCCCTTAGAGAAGGGGATATTAATTATAGCCTTACGCTAAATGGTACTTATTCAAGTCTTGAAGATTTGAAGAACACTACTATCACCTATTTAACTACTACGCCAAAGCAAAGTGGCGTTGCTCTAATCCCTATAAAGCTTGGTGATATCGCTAATGTCTATATAGATTATAAAGAAAGTACTGACTTTGCTTACGTTAATGGAGAGCCTTGTGTTGTCTTAATGGTCGAAAAACAAAGTAGTAAGAACTCTCTTACTACTGCACAAAATGTAACAAAAGCTTTTGCTTCCATTAAAGAAGACATTCCAAGTGATATCGACTTCTCAGTTGTTATGGATACTACAGAGTTCATTAAAAAAGCTGTCAACACTGTTGCAAACTCAGCCATTACTGGTGCAATTTTAGCAGTTATAGTAATCTTGCTATTCTTAAGAAGTTTACGCTCAACTTTAATTATTGCAATCTCTATCCCTGTTTCTATCTTGATAACCTTTGGTATAATGTATTTCTCAGGTCAAACGCTCAACATGATGACCCTTGCCGGTTTATCGCTAGGAATAGGTATGTTAGTCGATAACTCTATCGTTATCCTTGAAAACATATATTCATATCGTCAGCGAGGTGCAAAACCAACCGTTGCTGCTATTTTAGGGTCCCGTGAGATGGTTATGTCTATTACCTCCTCAACGCTAACAACTATTTGTGTATTCTTACCGATGTTGATGTATGGCAAAGAGCTGGGAATGATATCTCAAGTCTTTACAGGTCTTGCTTTTACCGTTGTTGTAAGTCTTTTATGTTCCTTAGCAGTTGCCCTAACCTTAGTTCCAGCTCTTTCAAGTAAGTATTTAGTTGCAAGCATTAAGCCAAAGGATGAGAAAAAAGAGACACTTAAAGGATATAGAAAGTTTACCAGATGGACACTACATCATAAAACTATAGTTATTTTAATTGTTGTCGCGCTCTTTATCATCTCTCTTCTCATGATTCCAAAACTGGGCTTTGTTTATATGCCTAATCAAGAAGAGACCAGTGTTGCCCTTAGTATAACACTACCAAAGGGTACTGCTTTAGACAGAAGCGAAGATTTAACTTTAGACTTCTTAGCTAAATCTTTACCTTTGTTAAAGGGTGTACAAACTACCCAAGTCTCTTCTAGTGGTTCTAATACTGCTTCAATTAATTACATCATTAACAGCTCCTCTAAGCGAACTAAAGATATGGATGACACCCTTCAAATTAAAGATAAGTTACGAACTCTCTTTAACAACTATCCTGAAGCTAGCTTTAGTTTCTCCTCAACTAGCGCTTTCAGTTTAGGAACAGGGGGAATCGACATTACTGTTACAGGTAATGAACTTGCAACTATTACACAAACCACTAAGGAGATAAAAGAGGCAATTGATAAGTATTTACCGGATACTATTGCTGATACCTCTACAACTATTGATGAAGGTCTTCCTGAAGTTAATTTTAATTACGACAGAGATAAACTTGCAGAGTTAGGTTTTAATATTGCAACCATTAACCAAGAAGTTAAGGCTCAATTAAAAGGAATAACCGCTGGTAGCATCACCATAGATGGTACTGAGTATGATTTAAGTCTTTCCCTCCCACAAGAAGAGAAAAGCAAACAAACTACTCTCGATTCCATTCAAGTTACTAATTCTCAAGGGGTTACCTTCCCACTCTCCTCACTTTCTAGTTATGAAAAGACTTTAGGACCATCCTCCATTAGTCGTGAAAACCAATCGAGGGTTTTACATGTTTCGGCAAATCCAAAACTTGGAGTTCAGATTGCGGATGCTCAAAAAGAAA
>CAYYEN010000295.1:0-4648 GCA_964470795.1 uncultured Spirochaetaceae bacterium
AGAACAGTTGAGCATGCCGCAATACGCATCCCCTCTTCCATTAATCAAATCATTACCACTCTCTTCAGCAGCGGCAGCAAACATTACAGGACCGTTAAAGTTCTTAGCAATTAAGGTTTCTGGAGTTTCAGGTCCAAAGTTACCTAAAAAGACTACTAAAGCATTACAACCAGCATTCTTTACATCTTCGACAGCTTTTAGCATATCGAGTTCATTTTCAACGGTTACTTTGCTTTCATAAATCTCACCCTTACATAAAGATGCAATTGCAGCTCTTCTTTTTTCTGAAAGTGAGATTATGAAACAATCACGAGAGACAGCAATCAAACCAAGTTTTACTTGTGGGATGTTACTTTTCATTTAATTCTTCCTTTGATAAATCTATATTTTTTCCAACTAATCCAACATAGGCACCTAAATGTGCTTCAGCAGAATCAGGGTGAGACAACAACCATTTATTTCTTGCCCATAATAGAGAATCATTAAAACTTTGTTTTTCTATTTTGGGTAGCTCTGTATTAGTATTCTTTGGGAGTACTATTATTACATTAAAACCATTTTCTGTTGCGTTACAAGGTGCATAGTGAAGAGTTGTTTCATAAACTCTAACTGCAACCTTCGAAGGCACTAAAAAGGCCTTAACTTTTTCAGTATCTAACTTATTATCTTCAATATCTGTACTTAAAGCTAAAAGTAGGATAAAGGGAGCAGAAGAAACATTTACTTCACTACCAATGTGATACTCTAAACAATTAAGTTTAGTGTTATGACCACTACAGTGTCCTATTTGAATAGGCATTCCACCATACACATTATCTTGTAAAATAGTAAAAATTGCTTCGTCTTCCAATTCTTTTACAGAAGGTACATAGACAACTTCTTCTGGAATTTGACAGTAGTTATCTAAAGCTTTCACCAAACTACTACAATCAAGAGTGGAGAGAACTTCTCCATAACTTCTAAATTCTTTGCTGTATATGCTATATAATTTCATACACTCTCCTTTAGTTATTCTTAACTCTCTTTTTAGAAAGAACGTCAAAGATAACTGCTGCTAATAATACTAAACCTTTTACAGCTTTTTGCCAGTTAGCATCAATTCCTAAAATTGACATACCATTGTTTAAAACACCCATAAAGATAGCACCAATTACAGCGCCCCCTACTGTACCAGTTCCGCCATACGCAGAAGCACCGCCGATAAAACAAGAGCCAATAGCATCCATTTCATAGCTGGTTCCAGCGCTCGGTGCTGCTGAGTTAAATCTTGCAACACAAACAAGAGCTGCAACAGCTGATAAGAAACCCATATTTAAGTAAGCTGAGAAGAGTACTTTGTTAGTATCAACCCCTGATAACTTAGCTGCTTTCTCATTACCACCAAACGCATAAAGGTGACGACCAGCAACAGTTTTAGAAGTATAGAAGGAGTAAATAACTACGATTATACCTAATAAGATTAAGATTACAGGAATACCTTTATGTTGGCCTAGTAAGAAGGATAAGAGTAAGATTACAGCACAAAGTGCTACACATTTAGCAATCAAAGTGTATATTGATTCCACCTGATAATTCTTCTTAAGCTTCTTAACTCTATCAAGAATATTCATAGCTACTACAAGAACAGAAATTACAATACCAACTATCATGGTAAAAGCCATAATCATACCGTGAGTTGCTCCACTAGGTACAAAGGAAGTAAAATACTTTAAGTAATTATCTGGGAAAGGTGAAATTGTTAAACCATTTAAGATTAAGAGAGCAACACCACGCCAGAGCAACATACCAGCCAAAGTTACAATAAAAGGCGGAATTCTTACATAAGCGATCCAGTAACCTTGCCAAGCACCAATTGCAACACCGACTAAAAGACAGAGCATCATTGAAATATAGATATTCCAATGAAGGTTAACTATCAAAGTACCAGCAACCGCGCCGACTAGGGCAACAACAGAGCCAACAGAAAGGTCGATATTACCACCGGTTAAGATACATAAGAGCATACCAGTTGCAAGTATTACAACATAGGAGTTTTGGCTAATTAAGTTGGTTATATTTGCAGGTGCAAATAAGGAGCCTCTATCTGTTACGGTGATCATAACTTGAAACATTATCATAACCGCTACAAGGGCAATTAACATTGTATTTTTCTTAAGAGTATTAGTTACAGTTGATTTCGAAATCATTTTATATCTCCTTTCCTGATTTTAGAATTGCTGTCATTATCGCCTCTTGGCTGGCGTCTTCTTTATCAAATTCAGCGACCATGCGTCCTTCATTCATAACATAGACTCGGTCACACATACCAAGGATTTCTGGAAGCTCAGAGGAGATCATCAAAACAGATTTTCCCTCACTAACAAGTTGGTTGATGATGCAGTAAATTTCAAATTTAGCGCCTACATCAATACCTCTTGTGGGCTCATCTAAGATAAGCACTTCGGGGTTAGCAAACATCCATTTGCCGAGCAAGACTTTTTGCTGGTTTCCCCCAGATAAGTTACCTACGTTTTGTGAAACAGACGGACATTTAGTCCTTAATTTCGTAACATACTCTTCACTTACCTTCTGCTCTAAATCCTTATCGAGAATATTATGCTTACTAACAGCTTCAAGGTTCGCAAGGGTAGTATTTTCTCTAATAGGATTAGATAAGATTAAACCATTACCTTTTCTATCTTCAGTTACATAAGCAAGCTTATTAGCAATTGCTTCTTTAACTGTAGTAATAGTAACTTCTTTGTTGTTTAATAATAGTTTTCCTGAAATATGTGCACCATAGGAATGACCAAAGACGCTCATTGCAAATTCAGTACGACCTGCTCCCATCAAACCACTAATACCAACAACTTCACCTCGTTTGAGGTTAATATTTATATCATCACAGACTTTTCGCCCTTCATACAATGGGTGATAAACTGTCCAATTTTTAGTTTCAAAACAAACCTCTCCAATCTTACTTTCTCTTTTTGGGAAACGATCGGTAAGGCTTCGGCCTACCATTGCCTTAATAATTTCGGTCTCACAGAAATTAGCTTTATCTTCTAGTGTTGTGATAACCTCTCCATCTCTAATTACAGTAATTCTATCAGCAACATAAGAAACTTCATTTAATTTATGAGAAATTATAATACTAGTAAGACCATGCTTCTTAAACTCTAAAAGCAAATCTAAAAGCTTTTTAGAATCAGATTCGTTTAAAGATGCAGTTGGCTCATCAAGAATTAAAAGCTTTACATTCTTTGATAACGCTTTTGCGATCTCAACAAGTTGTTGTTTACCAACACTGATATCTTTAATCAATACTTTAGAGGATTCCGAAAGTCCAACTACTTTAAGTTTTTCATCAGCTCTAGCATAAGTTTCATCCCAATCGATTAACCCATGGTTAACTCTCTCATTTCCCAAAAAGATATTTTCTCCAATTGATAAATATGGAACTAAAGCTAATTCTTGGTGAATAATAACAATACCCTTCTCTTCACTGTCTTTAATCTTGTGAAAGGCACACACTTCTCCGTTATAAATAATCTCTCCAGAGTAAGTACCTACTTGATAGATACCACTAAGCACATTCATCAATGTAGACTTACCTGCACCATTTTCACCAACAAGAGCATGAATTTCACCTTCAGTAATATCCAAATTTACATTGCTCAAAGCTTTAACGCCTGGAAACAACTTTGTAATATTACGCATTTCTAATAATGTCTTTGGCACTTCTTCCTCCTTTTACAACATGGAGACGGTTTCCCGTCTCCATTTACTTAACAAATAACAATTAGATTGATAAATCTTCAGCTTTGTAATATCCGCTATCGATAAGAAGTGCTTTGTAGTTATCGATTGTAGCAAATACTGGGTCACAAAGGAAGGATGGGATAACGCCTGTTCCATTGTCGTAAGTCTTGGTATCGTTAACAGATACTGTTGAACCCTTAACAATAGAATCAACCATTTCAACTACCTTAGAAGCAAGAGTTCTTGTATCTTTAAAGATAGACATGCTCTGGATTCCTTGTAACATATTCTTAACAGCTGGCTTATCACAGTCTTGACCAGTTAATACTGGGAAGTTGTCTTTTGTATAGCCTGCAGCAACTAATGCGTTGGTGATACCATTAGCAACAGAGTCGTTGGAAGAAAGAACTGCATCAAGTTTTTGACCCTTAGGACCATAACCATTAGCGGTAATTAAGTTTTCCATTCTCTTCTGAGCTTCTTCAGTTGACCAGTTAGGAGTAGCACATTGTGCTTTTGTTGTTTGGCCAGATTTAACGATAATTTTACCACTTTCGATGTACGGTGTAAGAATAGACATAGCACCACCGAAGAAGAAGTTTACGTTGTTATCATCTGGAGCACCGGTGAATAATTCCATGTTAAATGGACCAGCAGCGGTGTCAAGTTTAAGAGTATCTTTGATGAATTCACCTTGAATTGTACCAACTTTGTAGTTATCGAAAGTTGCATAGTAGGTAACAGCATCACTGTTCATGATAAGTCTATCATAAGCAATTACTGGGATATTCTTTTCTTTAGCGCCCTTTAATACTTCTGTTAAAGCAGAACCATCAATAGATGCAATAACGAGAACTTTACAATTTCCCATGATCATGTTTTCAATCTGAGCAACCTGTGTAGGAAT